>DQTH01000089.1 GCA_015662865.1 Desulfocapsa sulfexigens | reverse complement strand
TATTGTATTGATGGAACTAAAAAAACATGCAGCTATTCTAGCGTTTAACTAATTAACTGTAACAATAGATGAAAATGAAAATTCCTATACTATCGAGTTAATCACATCGGGACCTTGAGCTAATAATTCTATTGCCACTGCTGAATCAAAACGATTGCTGGAGCCATTCTTCTTATATTAAGGACACCAAATTATGATCGCCAAATTCAATCAATTCCTTGGTAATCTTCTCCATATTGAAGATCTCAGCGTCGGGAAGAAACTCAAAGTGCTAAGCCTGTTCTTTATTTCCGTGATCAGCATCATGCTACTGTACACGTCATTCACCCTGTACCAGCAGAAAGAAGATGGACTGAAAATCAATATAGCCGGCCGACAACGCATGCTGACCCAGAAATTCACCAAGGAATTTTTCCTCTCTCAACAACAGAAACAATCTGCCGATATAAATTACGATCCTGACATGATGGCAAAAAGTGTAAAATTGTTTGACCTGTCTCTTGCAGCTCTGCAACATGGTGGAACAACGTATATGGATCTGGGCCTGACAAAACCTGTCAAACTGTCAGATGCGGGCAATGCTGCAGTAAAAAAACAACTGAAGGAAGTGTCAAACCTGTGGCAGCAGCTGCAGTCCAAAGTAAAATGCACAGAAGGAATCATCTGTCCCCCGGAACTGATGCTTGAAATCAACACCATCAGTGTCAAAACACTTGCTGCCAGGAATAAAGCTGTGGGAATGCTGGCTGATCAGTCAGCAGCAAAAGTATACACGATGCAGATTGTTTAAATTCTGTTGTGGGTGTTTGCCATACTCATTTCTCTGCCGATCAGTTTTATTATCATTACTTCAATCACTATTCCCCTCGATAATGTCGTTTCCACTACCAAAAAAATAGCTGAGGGTGATTTGAGAGAATCATCGGGTGAAATCATCTCCAAAAATGAATTGGGTGTTCTACAGACAAATGTAAACACCATGCGCAGCGCTCTAAATAGAGTTATTCATGCAGTGCAGCAGAACAGCAAGCAGATGGCTGTTTCTTCAAGCCAGATCGCCACAATATCTTCCGGAATATCTGACTCAAATGTCAATGAACAGAAAAGTTCCGAGCATGTGATGCATGCAATTGAATCTCTTCAGCAAATATCAGAAACTGTCAATACGCATGTTGAGCAGACAATGATAAATATCAAAGATACTGAACAACAGGCTCAGCAAGGTGTTGCGGTGGTTTCACAGAACATTGAAGAGCTCTCAGAGGCCATGACCAGTGTGAACACCACAGCAGACCAGATGGAAGCCCTGAAACGTGCAACCGGCGAGATCCATAAAATTATTGAATCAATCGAAAGCATTGCTGATCAGACAAATCTGCTGGCACTCAATGCAACCATTGAAGCAGCCAGAGCAGGAGAGGCTGGTAAAGGATTTGCCGTTGTTGCAAACGAAATCAAAGAACTGGCAAGGCAGACAGCTGATTCAACAACAGAAATAACCACCCTGATCAACAGTTTGACCGAGCAGGTGGATGGATCAGTCTCATCCATGGGACATGTTGTAAAAAATGTTCGCCATTCCCGGCAGCAGGCGGAACAGACTGTTCAGGCATTTGAATCAATGAAGGATGGGGTTGTCAGCGCCACTGTGAGCACTGATCATATTGCAGAATACAACCAACAACAGGCGGATCAGCTCACCCAGTTACACGACAGACTGTTTGAACTCTTCGATGTACTGGAGCATTCCACAAATAAAGTCCAGGAAACAACTCTTGTTGCCAGTGATCTGCACCTTGTTTCCAAGCGGCTTAATGAGACTCTCAGTGATTTTGTGGTAAATCCGGAAACTCCAGTTAAACGACCTGAAAAAGAAAAACGAAACACTCCACGAATTGAAAGCCGTATCAAGGTTACCGTTGATACCGAACAGGAAGGCCATCAAATCAATGCTGTCACACAGGACATCAGTATGGGAGGAATGAATCTTAAATGCAACCAGCATCTGCAACGGAAGAGCCAATTACGTCTAATGATCCATTTGCCCTCGGAGAATAATGAAGATCAGGAAGAATTACTTAAGCTTACTGGCCATATTGTTCGCGAAGAAGAAAGGAAGGGAAATTATTATTACGGCATCCAGTTTGATGCTTTGGACAACAAACAGGAACCATTGCTAAAGAGCATCTTCAATTTTTTCGGGAAGCAGCATAGTTATGTCTGATACAGGATCTAAGGCTCGGAAAATATCAGTGCCTGCTCACTCCCCTTGGACCAGCACGAAAACTTGAAAGACATGAAGCCTCCAGCCACTCAATCAGAAAAAATTGTTCCTGGAAAAAATACGGGTGAACAGTCAATTTTAATCGTTGATGAATCACCGGTTGTCAGGCACTTGCTCAGGGATCGTCTACAGCAACAGGGATACATAGTTCTGGAATCCCTCAACGGTGGCGAAGCCATAGAACTGGTGAAAAAAAGCAAGCCGTCACTGATACTGATGGACACTGGCCTGCATGCTATGGATGGTCTCTCAACTTGTGCATATTTAAAGAAACAGAAAAAATTCCAACATATCCCCATTCTACTCATCACTCTGCAGGAAGATGAAGCTTTTGTTGATAAGGCATTTGAGGCTGGTGCAGATGATTACCTGATCAAACCGATTCAATGGAGTTGTCTCAGGCAGAGGATACTGTATCAGCTCAACCAGCAATATCTCAAGAAAAAGCTTGAGGATCAGGCCAGGGCTCTCAGGCTCGCAAAAGCTGAAGCAGAATCAGCAAATCTTGCCGAATCTGAGTTTCTCGCCAACATGTCCCATGAACTGCGAACACCAATGCACGGAATTTTAAGCTATGCTCAGTTTGGCCTGAAAAGAATTGATAAAGTGCCAAGGGAAAAGCTAAAAGAATACTTTCAGGAAATCAACGACAGCGGAGACAAGCTTCTCAAGTTATTAAATGAAATAATTGACCTTGCCAAACTAGAGACTGGAAAAATGAGCTACGACTTCCATGAAGAAAATATTGTGGAAGAAGTTGACAGCGTACTTTATGAGTTTGCTGGTCTGGCTAAAGATAAACATGTTTCTTTTTCCATAAATTTGCCGGAAATTCCTGCTGTTGTCAATTTTGACAGATTACGAATCGGCCAGGTACTTCGCAATCTGCTCGCCAATGCAATTGGCTTCACAGAATCCGATAGTACCATAGGTGTTAGCGCGGAAAACGAAATTTCGGATTCAGAAAGATTGAGTCATAAAAACATTAAAATTTCGATTTCTTACAAGGGAAATGGAATCCCTGAGGAAGAGCTGGTTTCTGTTTTTGATAAATTCGTCCAAAGTTCCGTTAACCAGTGGCATTCAGGACATACAGGGCTGGGCCTTGCAATTTGCAGACAGATCATCGAAGACCACCACGGAAAAATCACAGTGCAGCAAAATAGTGATGGAGTTTTGACATTCTCAGTTTCTCTGCCGCTTGTGCAGGATCCTGCCATTTAAATGGTCTCACAATCAATTAAAACCCAGGAAAGAACAATGCAGAATCCGCTTATCCAGGTTGTTGATGACAATGAACGTAATATAAAAATTTGCCGAGAAATCCTGGAAATGGAAGATTTCAGCGTTATTTCCTCTGACAATGGAAAAGTTGGTTTGCAAATGGCTGGAGAACACAGGCCAGATGTCATTCTCCTCGATATAATGATGCCGGTTATGAACGGTATGGAAATGCTCAGGAAACTCAAAAGTGACCCGCAGCTTCAACACATACCTATTCTCATGCTCACTGCCAAGAGTTCCACAGGAGATGTGGTGCAGGCTCTTGATGCAGGAGCCAATGATTATCTGACCAAACCGTTTTCCGATGAAGAACTGGGAGCCCGGGTCAAGACCTTATACCGAATGAAAAATGCCGAGGATCAGATAAGAAATCAGAATGTGATACTCGAACAAAAAGTGCGGGAACGCACTGCAGAATTAAATGATACCCGTCTCGAAATCGTCCGTCGCCTGGGATTGGCAGCAGAATACCGTGACACAGAAACCGGTGATCATATCATCAGGATGAGCAAGATGTGCATGAAGTTAGGTGAACTTTGCGGCATGAATGATAAAAGGCAGGAATTACTGCTCAATGCAAGCCCCATGCATGATATTGGAAAGATTTCCATACCGGATGCCGTGATGCTGAAACCCGGTAAACTCACTGCAGAAGAATGGGAAATCATGACTCAACACACAACCATTGGAGCCAGACTTCTGGATGGTCATGATTCACTTCTCATGCGTACAGCACGTGATATTGCTTTAACGCACCACGAAAAATGGAATGGCAATGGCTATCCTGCAGGACTTAAAGGAAAAGAGATCCCCCTGGTAGGTCGAATTGCTGCAATTGCCGATGTGTTCGATTCCCTGACGTCAAGACGGCCATATAAAGACCCATATCCGATTGATTTTGCCTGCCAAATCATAGAGGAAGAAAGAGGAAAGCAGTTTGATCCTGAAATCACTGATCTTTTCCTGAATAACAAATCCATTTTCGACAGGATTAAACGGGACAACTCAGATGAAATTGCCGTGTCAGGTAATTTTCAACTCAGTGATCGTGATAAAGAATTAAAATAAACAGTAACCTCCAATCGCAAGAAACCTGCCAGGGAAAGCATTATAGACCAATGCCTGCAAATTTTCCCTACATTGGATAGTGAGCACGTGAAACAGATCGTTAAAAGGTATTTCAATGGAACAAAAAACAAAAATTCTCATTGTCGATGATGAGCAGACAAATATCAAAATTCTCCTGGAAATCCTTGATTTTGAGGATGCATACATAACAAAAACTGTGACATCCGGTGAGGAATGTCTGGCAGTTTTGCCGGAATTTGGACCTGATATCATTCTTCTTGACATCATGATGTCAGGGATGGATGGCTACGATGTCTGCAGACACATTAGAAAAGATCCTGTCCACTGTGATGTTAAAATTCTCATACTTTCGGGCCGTGCAATGCCTGACGAGATCCACAAGGGAATTGATGCCGGGGCTGATAATTACATTTCCAAACCTTTTGGCATGAACGACCTACTTGATGCGCTAAAAAAACTATTACAGAACCATGAAGGATCAGAGTGAAATAACCCAGTTTGAGACAATCTGTCGGATATCGTGGCAGTCATGTCCATTTTCCCCATGCAGGAGGAGAAATGTATCTTTCTGACAGATCAACAGGCTTCATAAATGGGACACCTTTCCATGAGGAAGTTTCCATGTTCAAAAAATCCTTTATCACATTGCTGATCACTCTTTCAGCCGTAACAAGCTCTCTTGCAGCAGAAAAATTCAGTGACGAAGATCTTTTTAATATGGATCTCCAGGAGTTGATGAAAATTGAAATTTTCGCCATGGGTGAAGTTCAACCCCGCACCACCACTTCCATGGATGAAAGCACTCGTATTTTTGAGGTCACGGCTCAGGATATTGCTTCACAGAACGCGAGAACCATTGGTGATGCACTCAGGTTTGTACCTGGCCTTTTTCTCAGCCGAGGCATGGAAGGTTCTTCAGCGGTTGTTTTTATCCGTGGAGCAAAAAAGACTCCACTGGTTATGATTGACAACAGGCCGGTTGCTGAACCGCAGCAGGGATTGGTGGCATGGGACCAGTTTCCCATTGATAATGTCGCAAAAATCAAAATCATCAAGGGTCCCAGTTCCGCTGCCTACGGTGCAAACAGTCTCAATGGTGTTATTAATATTATCACCAAAAAGGGTAAGGGAAAGCCCAATTCTCACATTCAATACCAGGAGTCTGCTAACTCAACAAAGGATATCTGGGCAGAATCCGGGGGAGAAGCAGGATTGTGGAATTACTACATTACTGCAAGCTACAGACGTTCCGACGGCTTTGATCTTTCAGACGACTTCCACCAGACTCCCTGGCAGACAAGTTCAATTCGAAGGGAATCCGATTACGAACGAAAAAATATTTCTATGAATCTGGGCAGAGATATTGGTGCTGATTCCAGTGTTGCTGTTCTGGCAGGTCTCTACCGCTCAGCTGATGGAATAATGCCTTTTGCTGACAAGCCGACTTTCTACCACAGGCGCTGGCAGGACTGGCAGCGTGGTTTCCTGGATCTCACCGGCAAGACAATACTTTTCAACAAAATAAATGTGCGTGGCAAATTTTATTATGATCAGTTCAGCAATGAGATGATCTTTTTCAAACAGAAAAACTTTCCGGAGTACCAGTTCATCGACCGAATCAGTGATTTTGATAACGCAACCATTGGAGGAAATATACATCTCAACTGGCTGTGTGGGGAAAATCTCAAAATGGATGTTGGAAGCTACATCAAAAATAACATGATTTCCACCAGGCTTAATGAGCATGAACAGTGGCAGGAAGAAGATCTTACCACCATTGATTTTTTCATTGAAAGTCGTTGGAGCCTGCTGGACAATCTTGATGTGACACTTGGCTTGAACTACGATACTTTTACAGGAACAGAAGAAAGCAACAACCATCTATCTTCTTGGAATCCCCGTTTTTTCATCCACTACCAGCCATTAAAGAAGACCACTATGCATATTGCCTATGGTCGTAAATCCCGTTTTCCTGTCACCAGAGAACTTGAATCGGAAAACGGCAACCCATCAAACAGTGAAGTACATGGCGATCTCTATGAAATTGGGCTTCAGCAGCTCTTATGGCAGGATTGTCTCTCTCTTGGATTTATTGTGTTTCAGACTAATACCGATGATGTGATTTCCAGAGATTACAACAACTGGTGGACAACAAAGTATGAAAACAGATATGAGCAGCATTATCATGGTATTGAGCTCTCAGCCTCAGCCAGGATAACAGACAGACTCAACCTCTCTGCAGACTACAGTTATACTGACACAAGGGTTGTTGACGATGGAGAAGAGTTTCGCTTAAATGAGACGACTTACCATCAGATTAACGGTCGACTGAACTATATTTCGGACTTTGGAATGGCAGGGTTTATTCAGCTGGCCTATTCGAGCGGTTTGTATGATTTTGAAACTGACAAGGATCTAGATGATTTCACCCTCATCAACGCTAAATTGACCTATTCCTATAAACAGTTCACTCCTTTTCTTGCGGTGGAGAACCTTCTCGATGAAAATTATGTTCGCAGTGTAGGATACCCACAGGCTGGCAGGACTTTTACCATTGGAATTTCAGCAAATTTTTAAAGCCATGATACCAATGAACAAATGTCATTTCCATAATGTCGTCCTGCTTACAATGGCTTTTCTCTTTGCCAGTTGCCTTAACTGTAATGCATTGGCCGAGTCAGCTGATGAACATCTTATCAAAGCTGCCATGGTGAGAAACTTTGCCCGCTTCATGGAATGGCCTGAAAAAACAATTACAGAAATGGAAGAAAAAGATCTTCAACTCTGTGTCATGGGAGATGACACCGTTGAGCAAACTTTCAGGAAAGTAAGAGGAAAAAAAGTCGGAAACCATACCATTGTTCTGCGAGAGATTGACACCATTGGTGGTCTGCAAGGCTGCAATCTACTTTTTGTCGATGTATCAGCAGGAACCGATCTGGAAGAAACTCTGCATACCATCCAGGAAAGCCCGGTGCTTACGATAGGAGAAACAGAAGAATTTACTCAAGCAGGAGGTATAATTACTTTTTTTAACGAATCCAATAGAATACGCTTTCAAATTAATCTTAAAGCTGCCCAAAAGGCAGGTCTAAAAATTAGTTCCAGGCTTCTGCAGTTGGCAGTTGTTATTGGCCAATCGTCTCGGGAGCATGATAAGTGAGTACACTCTTCAACAATTTCACCATCAGAACCAAACTGATTCTGATTATGACTCTGACCGCTTCCATTGCACTCCTGCTGGCATTTTCCATTGTGGCTGTTAAAGAAAAACAACTTGCAACAAAAGCATCGGAAAATGAGTTGCGCTCCCTTGCTGATTTTGTTGGCTGGTACAGCACCCCAGCCATGCTATTTCAGGATAAATCTGCGGCTAACGAGGTACTGAGATCTCTGAAAAGCAGGCCGGAAATAATCTCGGCATGTATACGTGACAAAAACGGATTTTTATTTGGTTTCTATGACACCAACCATAGGCACGGAGGGGTCATATCTCGAGGAAACATTGAACTTGCAGAGTTTAACAGGCAACTTCTATCTGGTGAAAGCCTGACCGATGAGGTGATACATTATGATAAATTCGGACATTTACACCTGGTGAAGCTGCTGAAACAGGACAATGAAATCCTGGGCCTCATCCATCTGGTCAATGACATGGAAAAACTCAGGCGATTCTTAAAAGATTATTATTTTGCATTGTTTGTTTCCACCTTACTCATTTTCATAGTAGTTCTGCTGCTTGCTTCCAAATTACAATTATTGTTTACCTCACCTTTACGGGAACTGATAAAGACGATAAAAAATGTTTCACGGGTACAGGATTTCACCTTGAGAATGGAGAAAAAGAGCTATGATGAATTTGGCCTGCTCGCTAATGAATTCAACAAAATGCTATTTGAAATTGAGCAGCGCGACATTTTGCTTGAAAATCATCGCCAGAAACTGGAAGAGCAGGTACAGGAACGTACCGCAGAATTGTCAAAAAAGAATCTTGAATTAAAAACATTTGCCAAAGATGCCGTTTTGGCAAGGGATGCCGCAGAACTTGCAAACCAGGCAAAAAATGAGTTCCTAGCCAACATGAGCCATGAACTGCGTACTCCAATGCATGCAATTTTGAGTTATGGCCATTTTGGCATACAGCGCATAAATAAGGTCTCCAAAGAAAAACTTCTGGAATATTACACTGAAATTGTTGACAGTGGCGAGCGGCTATTACTTCTCCTCAATGATCTTCTTGATCTTGCAAAACTTGAGGCCGGAAAAATGAACTATGTGTTTCGGAAAAACGATATTGTTGCTCAAATCGATATTGTTATCTCAGAGTTACTGGCAATGAGCCAGGAAAAAAAGATAGAGATCTTGAAAGTCAAACTCCGAGGCAGTGAAATGCTCCGATTCGATCGGGATAAAATTGTTCAGGTGCTGCACAACCTGCTCTCAAATGCCATTAAATTTTCAAACCCTGGTGGAAAAGTCCTGATCAGTACAGCGGTTCCCGAACCAGCCTGAATCGCACCAATAGCGGCAACTCCTAATTTTGGTTTCGTAAACATTTGTGAATTTTAAC
>DQTH01000286.1 GCA_015662865.1 Desulfocapsa sulfexigens | reverse complement strand
GGTATTCACAAGTATTTCTCTATCCAGAATCCCCTCTATGGAAAGCAATTCTCAAACTATCCAAGAATTCATCTGAGGATTTCCGAACGTTTTTAAAAGCTTGTGATCGCCTTCATGAAATCCTCAAAAAGCATGATAAAGCCATCGAAAAAATTCAAGCCCAACTTATTGAATTAACTGTTTTTGAATTTCTACTATACGGAAGTCTTTTTGCTTTTCAAAATCTTGTTTCTGCTAGTTTCAATAAAAAAGAAACAGATGAGAGAATACAGGAAAATTCAGAGGTATTGAATCAGATCCTTGTATGGAAAATTAAAACAAGACCTGAAAACGATTTTCGTTTGAATGAACGTTTTCTTACCAATTCATTAAAATGCCACCTTATACCTCTTATCCTTCCAACTGAGAGAACGCCAACATTATGCGAACATAATCTTGCCCTATTTACTTCCTTGACGAAGGCAGTGACAGAGCGCAATAATTTTTGGAATCGCACAATTACAGAATTCAGTTTCGACGATGACTATCGTTATAAATTTGATGGAGATCACCTAACCATCTATCCTGTCAAAATACCAAAAGAATCTGATTGGGATCGGAACGGTAAAAAGCTGAACCTCTTGCATCAATACTGGCTTAATAGAGCCCTCATAGAATATGGCTTTTCTGAACTAGATGACATACCTTTTGGCCTGCCAGTAAATGATGCAGGCAATCGTGAAGCATACATAAAATCCATCCAAATATACTTACAGTTGATAGAGATATATGGAATGGAGAACGAGGTTGAGTCATTAAATGGCACACGAGTTGATCTGTTTAAGACCCTACATTCACTTGAACTAATGACAGCTTTTTTCAAAGCGTATTATATTGTTCCTTTCAAAGCTCATCACCAAACTTCAGGTAACTGGCTGAATGCTCTCGGACAGCTTTTAATGGATGGAATCGCTGAAGGTGAGAATCGTTTCCCTCTAACTTGGGCAGAACCTGCCGAAAAAGCACAACGTATCAAATCATGGACTGTTTCCGATTCTCACCCACAAGGAGACCTCAAAGCAGCTGAAGCTATTCTTTCTTTCTGGACTAACGATCTTCTTAAGCTTGCTGACAACAAAAAATCACAACCGAACATACCGGTACCTGAATTCCATGAACGACCGATCTTGCAACTTGGTCGGTATGGCTTCCAGTTACCTTGGTTAATGGCCACTCAGAACAATTCAACCGCTGCTATTAATAACTTACGTCGAATTGGTTGTCGTCGTGGGGGTCGGAAGAATGAAACTCACCGCATTGAACAACGATTGGGCGAACTGTTCCAAAACAGAAATTTTACTGTCGTTAAAGGTTATCAACCGACAAAAACACTTATCGATGACCCTGGCGAGATTGATCTGATCTGTTTCTTGGACGGACATTTGTTTATTCTCGAAATTAAATCAACTTATATCAGAAAAACTTTACAAGATGCTTGGATTCATTACACAACTACTTTACGCAAAGCAGCTCAACAACTTCGACGCAAACATACAGCTGTTTTATCAGCAGTAGAAAATGACAAGGAACTTCGTGCCACTCTTCAGATTCCCGACCAGAGAAAAAGCATAATAACTCATGCATGGATCGTTGATACATCTATTGAATACGATCAGGCCATTATCGATGGATTTCTCAAAGTTTCGTTGGAAGGATTAACAGTTATCCTCAGAAATGAACGATATCTTTTGAGAGGGCTCATACACGAAAATGAAGATATCCCCACAGACGATCTATTTAGGGAAGGATTTTCAGCTGAGCATTTTGCTGAGATTGTTGAAAAAGGAAAAATTTGGTCGATCCTTGATGAATAGACTGCAAAAACAATCCTACTGAGAAATTGGACACAAACTAAAAGAACAAAGCAAAATAAAAATGAAAGGGGAAAAACGTTACACATTTTATACACGCTGAGTTTGTATTCTATACACGCGTGCATAGAATCATGTATAGAATTGCTGTAGGTGTGCATTAAAGTATGGCTCTCTCGCATTTTTGTCTCGTGATTACAGATAATTCATAACTCGTGCTTCTGCCGCCGCCGGGGCGTTTTCGCAAAATATTTTTATCCACCAAATCTGCCAGGTCACGGCTGGCGGTCACTGAGCTGCACTTGGTCATGCCTGCGTATTTACGGGTTGTCATGCCGCCTTCGAACCTGTCGCCACTGTCAAGTAGTCGATTGATCACTTTCTGCTGCCGGGCATTTAAGGCAACATCTCTGTTCTGTTGCCAGAATCTTGCCTTGGTTATTACCCGTTCAACAATCCATTGTGATTCCTGCAGGGCTGCTGCAAAAGTCTGCAAGAACCACTTCAGCCAAGGGGTTATGTCCATACCATTCTTTCCGGCTGCCTCAAGAATGCTGTAATACCCCTTTCGATCCAGACTGATATATTTGGAAAACGAAACCAGCTCCATGAGAGACGGATAACTGCGTGCAAGCAGGAAATCCGTTACAGCCCTGCCAATCCGCCCGTTGCCGTCATCAAAGGGATGAATCATGATAAACCAGAGATGGGCAATGCCCGCCTTGAGCAAAGGTGCCGGCTCGTTCTCAGCGTTGAGCC
>DQTH01000014.1 GCA_015662865.1 Desulfocapsa sulfexigens | reverse complement strand
TATTTATCGATAATATTTGTAAAAGTTTACGAAGACTATTTTTATAAATTACACTATCGCTGCGTTTTCGGCCTGCCCGGGAATTGCTGGCCAATTCACAGAATAGTTCATTGGAACTATAGAATTTTATTGTTCAAAAAATTCAAACAAACCTAAAGATCAAGAAAATATAAATGGAAATTTGATGGAGTGCAATCACTTTAATTGATGCTTCATTGATTGAGGTAAAATGCTACATAATTGTGATTAATAATTAGAGGGAAACTTAAAAAATATACTAATGAGTGCGTTTTGCTAAATGAAAAAGAAAGTAATCAGTTTTTTGAAAAAGTATGAAAAAGTGGTCCATTCGTTCCCCTTTTTGTCAAATTTTTATCAACTCCAAATTGAATTATTAAGTCCATAAATTTTGAAGCCTGATAAAAGGCCGAAACAGAATCATTTTTGAGACAGAGATATGAAGCAAAGGCTGAGGCATAGGTGCAGCCGGTTCCATGGAGGTTATTATTGTTTATTCGTTTCTTCCTGGATTCATGTGCGTTATCATTCCTTAGGACCAGGAAATCAGAAACAGTTTCACTACTTTCATCCATGTGTCCGCCTTTTACAATTATACCTTCCATGGTTGGATAAGTGTTCAACAGCAAAAGAGCACTGTCTATAGCAGCATTACTGGAATGTATTTGTCTGTCTGTAAGTCGTTCAAGCTCGGGAATATTGGGTGTTAAAAATGATATTCTGCAGAGCAGATCACGTGCCAGACAGGAAATATCTCCACTATCAAGTAACGATTTTCCACTGGTCGCGGCCAGAACCGGATCGTAGATAATTGTACCCTGAAATGATTCGAGGATCTGGCCAAGGCTTTTTACAATTTCAACTGTTCCTGTCATGCCAATTTTGATATGGGTGACATTGTGATCTGCAAGTACTGCCTCTATCTGTTTCCTGACAAAATCTGCAGACAGGGGTTGTATTTCCTGTACTCCAAGACTGTTTTGTACTGTGAGGCAGGTGATGGCAGCAGCCCCGTAAACCCCAATTGAGGTCATGGTCTTCAGGTCGGCCTGGATACCGGCACCACCAGATGGATCTGAACCGGCTATGGCAAGTAAAGTTGGCTGAATCACCAGTTTTTTTCCTGTTGAGTAATAATTAATATATAATTGCAGCTCCTTATTCCCTCTATTGCCAAATATAGTAAAATGCAATACTATTGCAACATTCCGTTGAACCAACAATCACAGTAACTTCATGAAGTCTGTTATCCAATGCCGCCAAAACCACCTGTTTACGACGAAAGCAAAGTAAAAACTCTCAGTTCTCTCGAGCATATCCGCAAGCGTCCCGGTATGTATATCGGAAGGCTTGGCTCCGGCTCGCATCCTGACGATGGGATTTATATTTTACTCAAGGAAGTCATAGATAATTCAGTTGATGAATTTATCATGGGAGCCGGCAAGAGGATTAATGTAAATATCACTGAAGAAGGTCGTGTGCAGGTGCGTGATTTTGGTAGAGGGATACCTCTTGGGAAAGTGGTGGACTGTGTTTCCAGAATCAACACCGGAGCTAAATACAGTACAGACGTTTTTCAGTTTTCAGTGGGACTGAATGGCGTGGGAACCAAGGCGGTCAACGCCATGTCTGAATATTTTAAAGTGACTGCCTTTCGGGAAGGAAAATTTGCCTCGGCCATATTCAGTAAAGGAACTTTGGATGGCCAGGAAAAAGGGAAAACTGATGAGCCGGACGGCACACTGATTGAGTTCCTTCCTGACCATGATCTTTTTGCTGATTTCAGTTTTGATGAGGAGTATGTTGAGAAAAGACTATGGCGTTATGCCTATCTCAATGCAGGATTGAAACTCTACCTCGACAAGACCTGTTATCATTCCAAAAACGGACTTCTTGACCTGCTCGACAAGGAACTGGGTGGTCAAAATATTTATGACCCTATCTACTATCAGGATTCGACCCTGGAATTTGCCTTTTCACACAGTGAAGGATACAGCGATACCTACTACAGTTTTGTTAATGGCACATATACCAGTGAAGGTGGGACTCACCTCTCTGCTTTCCGTGAGGGTGTGCTGAAAGGGGTCAATGAGTTTTCCAACAAGAAATTTTTAGGAAATGATGTTCGTGACGGCATTGTAGGAACCCTGTCTGTTAAAATCGTTGAACCGGTTTTTGAGTCCCAGACAAAAAATAAACTTGGCAACACAGATATCCGTGCCTGGATAGTAAATAAAGTAAAAGATGTGGTTTCCGCAGCCCTGTACAAAGATTCAGATCTCGCAGATCGGGTTATGGAAAAAGTGCAGCGCAATCAAAAGGTGCGAAAAGAGCTGCAGAGTGTTCGTAAGGAAGCCAAAGCCAAAGCCAGAAAGGTGGCTCTTAAGATTCCGCAGCTTAAAGACTGTAAGCATCACCCAACACGCAACAAACCATCTGCAAAGGGCAAGGAAAATATGATCTTCATAACAGAAGGTCAATCCGCAGCAGGATCTATTGTTTCCTCCCGTGACCCTCTAACTCAGGCCGTTTTCTCTCTTAAAGGTAAGCCCATGAATGTACTTGGGCAGAAGCTCGCACTGCTGTATAAAAATGAGGAGATGTACTCCCTCATGCGCGCCCTGAACATAGAGGAATCCATTACTGACCTGCGTTTTGACAAGGTTATTCTTGCAACAGATGCTGATGTCGATGGTTTGCATATCCGTAACCTGCTTTTAACCTTTTTCCTTCATTATTTTGAACCACTTGTAAAACTAGGTCATGTTTATATACTCGAAACGCCTATTTTTAGGGTGAGGACAAAAAAAGAAACCCATTACTGCTACACTGAAAAAGAAAAAGACCAGGCAACCAGAAAACTGCAGGGCAGGGGAAAAGTAAAAAAGGCTGTGGAAACAACCCGTTTTAAAGGCCTGGGTGAAATTTCTCCTAAAGAATTCAAGCAGTTTATCGGTCCAGACATTATTCTCAAGCAGGTGGATATGGGGTCGGTGAGTGAAATGTCAGAGGTGCTCTCTTTCTATATGGGAAAAAATACGCCAGAGCGCAAGGCGTACATCATGGAAAATCTTCTGTAATCATTTTTGATGGATTCGTAAAAACTCTTCATCTTCTTCGTTGTGCGCCCGAAGGAAGTGCCCTTGGGGGTAAACGCGCCTCGAATATGAAGTTTTTCGAAGTCTACACTTCTCTACAAATCCATCTTAGATTTTGACTTTTAACGAGTTTGTCATTTTTCTATAAATATTTAAGCAACAGGTACAGGTATCAGTGGACTCCCAACACGGAAAACTACGTCAGCTTTTTGAATATAACTTCCTGGAATATACCTCCTACGTTATCAAAGAACGGGCCATTCCTGATATTAATGACGGTCTAAAGCCTGTACAGCGCCGTATCCTGCAGACCTTGTTCAATATGGATGACGGTCGTTTTCATAAGGTTGCCAATGTTGTGGGCGCCACCATGAAACTGCATCCCCATGGCGATCAGTCTATTTTTGCAGCTCTTGTTAACCTTGCTAATAAGGGATACCTCATAGACAGGCAGGGTAACTACGGTAATATTTTCACAGGAGATTCAGCCTCAGCACCCCGATATATAGAATGCCGGCTTTCACCGCTTGCCCGTGAGATTATGTTCAATAAGAGTCTCACAGAATATGTGGATTCCTACGATGGCAGGATGCAGGAACCGGTTACCCTTCCGTGTAAAATCCCGCTACTCCTGCTTCAGGGAGCAGAGGGCATTGCCGTGGGAATGGCAACAAAAGTAATGCCTCATAATTTCTGTGAATTACTCGATGCCCAGAAAAAAATACTGCAGGGCGAGGAATTCACACTTTTTCCAGATTTTCCTCAGGGTGGCATGGTGGATGTTTCTCTGTATAATTATGGAAATGGAAAAATCCGCTGTCGGGCTAGAATGGAGGAGGCAAATGAGAAAACTATTCTTATCAAGGAGATCCCCTATACCACAACTACCCAATCCCTGATTGATTCGGTTGAAAAGGCTGCAAAGGCAGGAAAAATTAAAATTATCTCTATTAATGATTACACCGCAGAAGAGGTGGAAATAGAGATAAAACTGGCAAGAGGTATTTACGCAAAAGATACGATTAAGGCCTTATACGCTTTTACTGATTGCGAAGTTTCAATCAGCCCCAACCTGACACTTGTTCAGGATGGTGTCCCACGTACCTCAACAGTCGAAGAGGTACTCAGGTATAACACCGAAAAACTGCTGGCAGATCTAACCAGAGAATTGGAAATAGACTGTAGGCGCTTGGAAGACAAGCTCCACGCGAGGCTTCTGGAGCAGATTTTTATTGAGGAACGGATTTATAAGACAATTGAAGAGAAGACCAGCTATAAGGCGGTAATTCAAGGTGTTGATGAGGCATTGAAAGAATTCACCCATGAAATAAAACGTCCGGTTATAACTGAGGATATCGAAAGACTCCTTGAAATTCGTATTAAGCGTATTTCAAGATATGATATCAATAAACAGAAGAAAGAGATTAAATCCATTCGTGGTGAGATCAGCACCATTAAAAACTATTTGAAAGATATGGTGGGGTACACCACCACCTACATTGATGGATTATTAAAAAAATATGGTGAAGAACATCCGAGACTCACTGAAATAAGAGAGTTCACCGAGGTCAGTGTACGTAAAGTTGCTCTGTCCAATCTTACGGTCCGTTATAACAGGGAAGAAGGTTTTCTTGGTCATCAGATTAAGGTGAGTGACTCGAAATCAGAATTTTCTATCAACTGTTCAGAGTACGATCGCCTGTTTCTACTCTACGAAACGGGCCAGTACAAAGTAATTCAGGTAACGGATAAACTGTTTGTCGGTCATAATATCCGCTGGATAGGAAAAGTTAAGAAAGGTATGATCTTTAACATGGTTTACAGGGAAGGAAGAGAAAATCTCTGTTATGTGAAACGATTTGCCACACCTAAATTTATTCTCGATAAAGAGTATAAACTCTTTGATACACACAAGAGATCAAAAATCCTGCTGCTTCTTTTTGGCGAGGAAAAAAGCGCTCGGGCAAGTCTCATGCCCTCTCCAAGGGCGAAATCCAATGTGGTTGAAATCTATTTTGATGATTACCTGGTAAAAGGGGCTGCAGCAAAAGGAAAAAGAGTATCTACCCGTATTGTCAGGCGTGTTATTGACTCCACCGGCAAGAAACCAAGGGAGAGAAAAGTGAATCTTACTTTACCAGGCCTCGAAGTCTCTTCTCAGGACTCAGAAGAAGATAAATAGCAGACAATACAAAATCTATGAGTTTTGAGAAATGACGCGTATTCAATCACTCGTTAATCGCTTTCTCATCGGCTGAGGTCTTTTTTGTGTGGCTTGTGCAGTTGTACTGGGGATTGCCATTGCCTACCAGTTTGGGCCGGGCAAAGTAAGCACCAGAACCGCATCAAAATATGATATCCGATTTGTTTTAAACTGGTGTGGATTAGGTGAAGAACGTGCAGAAGAAGTGCTCAACAGTTATATTTCTGCAAGTTCTTTTGGCGGTGATCATATTGATGCTCATGCCATTCGAGTTTCGCACGTTGAATTGAGCTAGTTAACTCAAAATGATACAGGGATTGGATGGTTCCGAGGTGATAAAGTTCCAGAAGTGATTGATGCTGCAGTGGAGTTTGTCGGGCAGTGGATTCCTTCAGAAGACTTTCCCTGGTTTCCAGAGAAGCAGGACTTACGATCATCGAAGATTTACGTTTATCCATGGAGTGTCTACTTTCATGGTACCCGGCCGGCAGCTGTGAAGCTAATATTTATTCGACCTGAAGATAATATGGTCTTCTATTTTGGTGCAAAGACCTGAGTTATTGCTTGTTTTTGGCTGGCTTATATAACCCCTTCATTTTTTTGAGATACCCTCTGCTGTTATCTCTGTTTCTATGATTTATATATCAACAGCCCTTGCACCGATTCTTGTCTTAATTGTTCTTGGTTTTGTTCTTAAGCAATCAGGATTTCTACCTGAAGCAACTTGGGCGGGTCTTGAAAAGCTCACCTATTTTATCCTGTTTCCAGCACTGTTGATTCGTATTCTCGGTTCTCAATCACTTGAGGGAACCCCATGGCGTTCCATGCTCATGGTTGTCGCAGGAACATTATTAGTTGCCGCTACTATTCTTATTGTTTGGTATAAGTTCAGGGGTACGGTTTCCGGCCCTACCTTCACCTCGATTTTTCAGGGTGGAGTACGTTTTAATACCTATATTACTCTCAGTGTTGCCCAATCCTTTTTTGGACCTGATGGTTTGACACTGGCTGCAGTCGTTGCCGGATTTATGATAGTCCTGATTAATTTCCTGATCATTTCAGCTTTTGTGGTATGGGGTTCATCGACACAGAACTCGGTGAAATCATTTTTCCAGGAAATCGTTAAAAATCCGTTAATAATTGGCTCTATGATTGGATGGTTTCTGAGTCTTAGTAACATTGGCTTGCCGGGAATTACCGGGGATATTTTAAAAATTGTTGGCCAGGCTGCTTTACCCTTTGGGCTCATGGCAGTGGGAGCAGCATTAAACCTCAAGGCATTGCATGGTCATGTCAGGTCAATAACAATTTCTTCCATGATTCAGTTTGGCATAAAACCAGTCACTGCTGCTTTGCTTATTTCCGTCACCGGATTAAATGGGGTTGCTGCTGGAGTACTTGTCATTGCTTTGATGACCCCAACAGCCCCATCCGGCTGTATTCTTGCCAGACAACTTGGTGGAGATGTTGAAACCATGTCTTCAATTGTTACTTTTCAGACCATTTTTGCCTTTCTGGCCATGCCGATGGTTGCAATGATGATGCTGCAGTGATAGCCAGGATCAGGCAGAAATATGCGATCACTCATCATAAAAGCAGTCTGTTTTTTTCTTGGATTATTTCTGATGAGTTGTACAAGCGTAAAATACAGTACGGATCCTGATTTAATAGGATATTCGGAACATGGAAAGGCATCATTTTACGCAATGAAATTTCAATTCAGGAAAACAGCAAGTGGTGAACGTTTTAATCAGTTTTCAAAGACTGCGGCGCACAGAAAACTGCCGTTTGGAACAAAGATTTAAGTTACCAATCTTACAAATAATAGATCTGTACTTGTAAAAATCAATGATCGCGGACCATTTGTTAAAGGTAGAATCATTGACCTGTCAAGATCAGCTTTCAGTGATATCGCTACCCCTGATTCAGGTGTGATCAATGTTCGAATTGAGGTAATAGCAGGTATTTAAACAGCTATGAGGTGAAAATTGAAGGACAGTATTTATCTGTTTGACTGGGGGGATACTCTGATGGTCGATTTTCCGGGAGTTCCTGGGAAAATGTGTGATTGGAACGTTGTTGAAGCTGTTGACGGCGCCAGGGAAACCTTAAACTGAAGTTCCATCACAAAAACAGTAAACATATCCTGTAATATCAAGAAGATATTTAAAAATGAAAATGCACACTCCT
>DQTH01000193.1 GCA_015662865.1 Desulfocapsa sulfexigens | reverse complement strand
GATAACATATTTGAAGATCTGTCGGGAAGGGCGTCAGGTAACAACCTGATCCCATGTTTTTGATCTAAGCCTTTTTCCTCAAGATACGAATATCACCGACCCGAATCGTAAGTTTCACCCGGTCAAAATATTCAAGGAGGGGGATAGAGAATTTTCGGGTAAGACCGGTCAGATTCTTAAACCTTGGAGCATCTATTTCACCTTCTTTTTCAATAAAAGCCCTTACCTTATCCTCTAAACCAGCAATAACTTCTGTATCATAATAAAGAGTTTCACTCACCTTCACCAGTTTCTCCTCGCGCAACAAAAGAGCAAAAACTTCCTTTACCAAGGTGTCAGGATAATCACTGAATTCATCCATACTTTCCCGCATGGTTGGAGCGGTCAACCCCTTATCACGGTACCATTTCTGGAGATCTTTCTGCAGTTTTTTCTCATCGGCCTGGAGTGCCACCTGATGGGATGCCAATCGGACGGCTGACTCCTCCTGGACAACCAGACCTTTCTTCTGCAGGTCAGAGAGACAAAAATGAAACACTTTCTGATCCACGTTACGGCCAGAGCCTGATCGAAGCTCTTCTTTTGACAAACCAACCTGCAGAGGATTCTGCTTATGAAATTTTTCAAGGATTGCAAGTAAAGATTCCTCAATCGCATCGCTGACACTCTTACTCAGATAACGTTGAGTCGAGGAATCTACGACCACGATTTTTCTGGAAGAAAGTGGCGCTGAAATAATTTTTTTCAACTGCTTGCCAAATGTTCCCAGACGTACTGCAAGTTCATCAAAGGTGAGTCCTGCCGTACCCCGCTCCCGCAGGAATAATAAGATTTTTTCTTCAACATTATCATCAAAGAGAATCTGAAAAATCTTTTCGTTTTCCTGTCGGTCCCTTTCTTTCAGCCGCTTTCGTTTACGGGGAGGCATATTGCCAAGTATTGCGCCGCCGCCAATGGTTGCAACCGGCGAATAAGAACGGACCACATACCTGTCACCCGGCCAGACAGCAACTGCTTCCTCAAGAAGGATCTGCACTCCGGCTGTTTCTCCCGGTTGCAGAATGTCGCGATCAAGTAAAGATATTCTGCCCATGATTTCGGCAGTACCCAGATGAACCCTGACCCGGGCTCTGTGTTTCAAGGCTTTTGTATTTGATGCAAGGTAAAAAAAATCACAATCCAGCATAAAGCCTGGTAAAAGACTACCTGGAGTTGCGGCTACCATGCCACGGGACACAGCAGCGGTATCAACACCCTGCAGGTTAATAGCAGTCCTGTGCCCTGCTTCCACTGTTTCAACAGCATTGGAATGCACCTGAATTCCGCGTACTTTGGCAACCATGTCTGTGGGATAAAAACAGAGTTCATCACCAATGCCAACCCTTCCTGACATGGATGTACCGGTGATGACAGAGCCAAAACCTTTCATGGCAAAAATACGATCTACCGGAAGGCGGAAAGGTCCATGGACTTCTTTGAACTGCTGGGCAGCCACAAATGTATCAAGAAGATCACGAACCTCATCAATTCCTTCACCACTGATGGAGGAAACATGAACAAGGGGGGCTTCTTCAAGAAAACTGCCCTCGCAGTATTCCCGCACCTCTTCTGTGACCATCTCAAGCCACTCTTCATCCACCATATCCTTCTTGGTGATGACAATAATCCCCTGCTTCATCCCAAGCAAACGACAGATTTCAAAATGCTCTTCGGTCTGGGGCATGATACCCTCATCAGCCGCAATGATAAATGCGACAAGGTCCATGCCGGTGACACCAGCCACCATATTCTTGACAAATTTTTCATGACCCGGCACATCAACAATGCCCAGGCGATGACCACAGGGAAGATCAAGATAGGCAAAGCCGAGTTCTATGGTAATACCACGCTTTTTTTCCTCTTTCAGGCGATCGGTTTCGATACCGGTAAGTGCCCGGATAAAGCTGGTCTTTCCATGATCAACATGGCCTGCAGTGCCTAGAACAATTTCACGCATAAGGAATACTTACGGGAGTATCAAATCAGGTAGGGGTTGGAACGTGCCTCTTCTTCAATGGTGGAACGGCTTCCGCCATAACCATGCCCTGGCCATACAACTGTTTCAGGGGGCAGCGTCAGAAGTCTTTCCTTAATGGCAGAGATCAGCTCATTGTGGGAGCCACCGGGAAAATCTGTTCTCCCTATGCCACCGACAAAAAGTGAATCTCCGGTAATAAGATCAGGAGCACAATAGAGACATATACCGCCGGGAGTGTGCCCCGGTGTATGAATCACCTGCAGTTGCTCTTCTCCGATGCTAATCACATCGCCATGCTTCACCGTTTTACCGACAGGTGGAGACGGTTCAAGACCAAGCATGGAAAAATAATCCTGGACTTCCGCCTTTGCAAAAAATTCCGCATCAGCTTCATGCATAATAATTTCTGCGCCACTAGCCTCCTGAATTATTCTATTACCACAGACATGATCAGGATGACCATGGGTGGCAATGATGGAGTCAATGGTGAGTCCGGAATCTTTTACTTCCTTTAAAATCTTATCTTCATCTCCACCAGGATCAACCACTGCACAGAGGGAAGTTTTGGAGCAGCCGACAATGTAGCAGCAGACTCCCATAGATCCAACGGTAATTTGTTTAAGAAACATGGATTCTCGGTAAGAAGAATTAACGGTTAAAAAGGATTAACATACTGCACTGAAATCTTTTACCGGGCAAGCATTATATCTGTGCTTACCCGGTAAATAATTCCAAAGAATATTAACTCAAGTTTCGGACTTGCTTAATGTCCAGTCACAGCGGAACTATTCCGCAATAACCTTTGTCCTGTTTGTATCATATCAAT
>DQTH01000295.1 GCA_015662865.1 Desulfocapsa sulfexigens | reverse complement strand
GAGCATTGCAATTGATATGATACAAACAGGACAAAGGTTATTGCGGAATAGTTCCGCTGTGACTGGACATTAAGCAAGTCCGAAACTTGAGTTACAAGATATAAACAGGATTAACAGATGAAAAATAAAGGCGAGAATATCTTAGTCATTGATGATCAGCCGGCAAACCTGGAAGTTCTGGTTTCCTTTTTAAAGGAGCATCATTTTAATATTCGTATTGCTGAGACCGGCGAATGGGCATTACAGGTTCTTGAAACGTATAAACCCGATATAATAATCCTCGATGTTATGATGCCGGAAATGGATGGTTTTGAGACCTGCAGAAGAATAAAAGCCAATAAAGACACAGCAGATATACCTGTTATTTTCATGACGGCTCTGGAAAGTGTTCAGGACAAAGTGACCGGGTTCGAATCAGGCGGCGTTGATTATATAACCAAACCATTCCAGCAGATTGAGGTACTTGCAAGAATCAATGTTCATATTGAACTCAGAAAACAAAAATTGAAACTGGAACAGCAGAAAGAATTACTTAAGATGATTTCCATTACTGATGATCTGACAGGACTTTTCAACCGCAGGCACATGACAACTATTCTGGATCAGGAATTTGGACGTTGTCTTCGTTATGGCACGGACCTGTCATGTCTGCTGGTCGATCTTGATCATTTCAAAAGGATAAATGATACCTATGGTCATGACTTTGGCGACATCGTGCTCCGGAAATTTTCTGAAAATATGGCCAGGACCATACGGGCCACTGATTCTGCGTTTAGGTATGGTGGTGAAGAGTTTTTGATTCTTTTACCCCAGACAGACATTAACGGGGCAATTCAAATTAGTGAAAATATCAGGAAAAGAGCTGAAAACGAAAAAGTTACCTACAAGAATATCTCAACAAGGGTAACTTTAAGTGGTGGTCTATGTTCATTCCATCAGCATCATCCCCGCACCAGCAAGGAGATGATTACTTTTTCGGATAACGCCCTCTACACCTCAAAGAAAGCAGGGCGAAACAGAATGAGTGTATATGGTAAATATTCTTCAAAATCTTTTCCCCTCATCCCAAAGTAAGAGGTGAGGGGGAAAGGTCTTTTTATTATACGTTGCTTGGGTCAAAGTATTTAAACTTCTGTTCATTTAGAATGTTGTCCACAGAACGAATATTTCCTTTCATATAGAAAATATTCGGTTTGGTATCATCTGCCGGGCGTAATACCCAGATCTGTTCTTCGAGCTGATGAACCAGCTTATAGACGATATTGTCAGGATCTGTGAGGTTACCAAAAGTTCTGGCACCTGTCGGGCAGGCAGAAGAACAACCTGTCTGGGTGTCTCCCTTGGACAAGCGTTCTTCCCAGCAGAAATCACATTTATCAACGGCATGTCTTTCTGCACTGAAATAGCGGGCGTCGTAAGGGCAGGCCAGCATACATGTTTTACATCCGATGCATTTTTTGCTCTCCATACGAACGATTCCTGTAACTGGATCTTTATATGTTGCCTTGGTCGGACATGCCCTGACACATGGTGCGTCGTTACAGTGGTTGCAAAGTACTGGAATGAACTCTACACGTTTGTCCAGGGTTCCTGTGTATTTCTTGGTCAGAATACGGGTTCTGTAACCATATTCAGGAACATTATTGATCTCGTTACAGGCATCCACGCATCTTTCACAATCAATGCAGAGGGATTGACGAATGACCATGCTGTAGTGGGGGTTATATGGATATCTCTTTACAATACTGGTCCCGCCTGAGGCGTGAGCTGTCCCTACAATGGAAGTCAGAGATAGTATCTTGCCACCCGCATATACACCAGCTATGGCCAGACCAAGCTTGAGGAATTTTCTTCTCTCATGAGCAGTAACTGAGCCGGTACCCTCATTCTTCATATCATCAAAATTTATTTTAGGAAATTTCATGTGATAATTATCCTTGTAAATAGTTGTTCTGTTGGGTGTTGGACTGTTTACAGTAAACTGATTCTAACTACCAGATTCTGTGATGACGTTTCATGGCGTCTTCTTCAGTCTCTCCTTCCTCCATGAAGTGGATAGCACCACAACCAGGACAGATATAGCCACCTTCAGGAACGATTTCATGTTTTTCAAGTTGGTGGCCATTGAGTATCTTTTCGCCAGCAAAATAGGCAAGGCATACAAACGCAATACCAAAAAGAGAGGCCATTATTTCGTGAAAGGATGGGGTATAAGTCAGAAGCTTTGCCTCTTCCACCACACCAAGTGAATGGTATACAGATTCAATCTGACCGGGGATAACAATATCATAACGCATGAAAAATATACCAACCATCATAAGACCGGTTGCATACATGATAAGATTGAAGTTGTTACCTCGCGAGCGGATTAAAAGAAACAGAGGAAGCAGCATTCCAAGAAATATTTCAAAAACCCAGAAATTAATTGCATAGTCGCCAGTCAGGAACGACATGATAACGAGATGTTTCCCTTCTGACACCATACCTGTAATGATCTTCCAGATTGTAAAAAATATAATAACTGAAATAAGAAAAATTGTGACCTGGGTAACGGCTTTGATTGCCCTTTCCATCCTTTGATTCATGATCTCAGGATTAATCTTCCAGCCAAGGGTGGTGAAGAAGAGAATGGCACAACCACCTGACATTCCTGCAGAGAAAATGAAATAGATGGGAAGGTAGGGACCATACCAGAAAGGACGTCCGTGCAGCATGCCAAATACAGCCCCAAGGTTACTATGAGCTGCAATTCCCACAACAAGACCAAAAAATCCCATCAACCTTGATAGGCTATGGTTTTGTTCAAGAAGAAAGTAATATTCAACAATCATGAATACCAGGTACATGCCATAGAGCGTACCCATCCACCACATATTTGAGACAAAGTTAGGTGAAATAACGTTCCATATGGCCATCCTGAAGGGGTTTTCAATATCAAAGAAAATGATACAGAAGCCGCCGAACATAAACATGATGGACATAAAAACGGCACGTTTTGCAATGGGCATAAAGGCCTCACCACCAAAAACATGACCAATAGACGAAATAATACAGAGGCCCGTTGATGTAACAACGCAAAAAATGTAGGTGGATATGAGTAATCCCCAGGAAACCTGCCTGCTTACACCATAAACGTGATGATATCCTACGATCATGCCGTGAACACCTATTGCAGCTCCTGTGAGTGCGAGAAGGGCAAATAAGCCCATGGTTATTTTGTATGACGGGCTTGCGTTTTTCAGGGCTTCAATGCCGTGAAAACCCCATCTTTTTGAAATGTTAACCATCCTTCCATTCATCTTTTTTCCTCTCAATTAATAGTAAAAGATATAGTTGCTCACTCGATCAGCAGTCAGGCAAGTTGCATTAGTGACCGCTTTTTTCATGTGCATCACTCTTTTCCGCTCCTTTGTTTAGCTCTTTTAAACCCTTCACTCCTATATGACAGACAGTGCATCTTGTAAGATAGCCAAAAGCCTGTGATGAATCGTGACACGAACCACAATATTGATTGTGAAGAGACTCAAGGTATTTATGTTTTTTTGCAGGATTATCTGAATGGATCAGTTCGTGACCTTCAAGTGTACCCTTTTTCATGGCAAACACTTCTTTGTGACATGATTCACATGAGAGCTCAGCTTTTTTCACGTGAATATTATGGTCAAAAACGACTGTTTTAACTGGCTGGGTAAAGACAATCTTTTCAGTGGGAGGAAAATGACATGATTCACATTGGGTTGCAGAATCAAATGCATCATCACCGTTATGACAGGATCCACAATATTTACCTTCTTTAAACGCAGACATTGTGAAATCTTTATTCTCAGTTGCAGCACCTTTCTTCATGGCAAAGACGCCATTATGACAACTTCCGCACTCAAGCTCAAATTCTTCCACATGGGATTTATGGCTAAATGCGGCCTTGGTTGGCTGGGTCCAGATAATTGGATCTTCTGAAGAACCATGACAGGACATACAGTTGGTATCAGTTGCAAATGCAGTATCACCATCATGGCAGCTACCACAGAATTGACCTTCAGCCATTGCTTTCATGGTGAATTGATGACTTTTAACAGCAGTCCCACGCTGCATGGAAAACAGATCATCATGGCATTCCGTACAATCAAGTCCTGCATCCTTTGTGTGTACTTTATGGTTAAATGTAGCCTTGATGGGCTTATTCCATATTATTTCACTTTTGGGGCCATATTCTTTAACATCATAATCTTCATCGGCGAGACTATAGCCTGCTAGTAAAAAAGATGTGGAAATGGCGATGACGCTGAATCGTAACAAAGGGTTTTTGATCATTTTAATGCTCCGGTAGATATTGAACAGTGTGAAATGAGGTGACAGTAAAATTGTTAATTAACTAATTCATTAATTATAATAATAACTGGGAATCATTATTATTTCTGCCACACAGTATGCTACTACGAAGTGGTGCATTTTTGCTTGCTGGGAATGATGCTTACTGTCATCATGGCTGACTGTCAAGTTGAAATTTTAAAAAATTATAAATTAATAAAATACTAAAGGACGGCGTGAAAACAGCAATTTGGAAATTTGAATAAGTAAAAAAAAGCTATATTGGCATGATAAGAGACAAGTAGATTGCATATGCAAAGTTAAGAGAAACCCAACATTGATCAATTACACAAAATAAATTTTTAAATATTTTTATTGAGAAGTGCAATTCGCTCTGCAGCCTCAATGATACTTTGAAGAATTTTGGTTTCTTCAGTACCTATGTCTGCCTCACGGTATGAATCTTTGAGGAGCTGGGCATAATTAATAATACCATTTGACAGGTTATTGCTTTCATTAATAATAGTTGCGAGTTGTTCACTGTGGCCCTGTGTGTTTGTTCCAGGAATTTGATTTTCGCTTATGTGTCTGAGTAAATTATTTACAGAATCAGCAAACGTTGCAACTTCAGTACATGCATATTTATCATAAACCAGGCCATTTTCAAGTACCTGCAGGTCTTCAGTTTGTGCTGTCAGGCGAATTAATGGGATCATCGCTTTTTTATAGAGAAATATAAGTGAAAAACTGATCAGACAGATCACAGCTCCAAGGGCCCCGATCATAATCGTCTGAAACTGAACCAGTTTGGCACGCATTTGGCTGACAATTATCCTATCAAATTGAAGTAGGTAATCGGCAAGCGTTCTTAGTTTGTCCTGAAGAAGAAGACTCTTAGTTATCTCATCACCATTAGAAAGAATTTCTTTGGATGCGATAACGAGTCCGGCCAGATCAATCTGTCTGGCCATGTCAAGGCGGTATTCACTGGGAATTAAGGTGTTTTCCTGAAATCTTGCAACTGAGGAGTTGAGTTCCTTCAGATGATCCGCTGCATTAACAATTTTTTCCCAGTCTTTTTCTATTAGAGCAGTGGTTATTTGTTCTCGTATGGTTGAAAATTGAAATATCATCATTTCACTCTGAGAGATAATAGTATTGTATCTCTCAGTGAGCTGATACTGGCGAATTCCAAGGATAATTACCATAGCAAGCAGGGCAGTGACGCCCATAAATGCAAGGTAGCCTGATTTCTTTAAGGAACACATAGACTAATTCTTCTTCTGTTTGGAATGAATGCATGTCTCAACCGCAGGACAGTTCATGCATTGATTGGTTTCCTGAATGCCTGCCTGAATTTTATCAGTGAACTGGCATGCCATAATGATCTCAAATTCTTCGTCATCGATGGTTTCTACTTCAAGGAGTATAATAGCAAGCTGTTTGAGCAGGTAAAACTTTTCCTTGAGAATTTGGAGTGCAAGTTCGTTGCAGCTTTCAAGGAGATTCTTGATTTCCTGATCAACAAGTTCTGCTGTCTTGTCGCTCATTTCCAGACGTTGTGAGGCACCTCCAAGAAAACCTGAATCGTCAACCACCATTGCCTGGGGACCAATAATATCACTCATACCCCATTTACAGATCATATTGGTGGCAATTTCAGTGGCCTGAACAATATCTCCCTGGGCACCAGTGGTACGCTGTTGAAATGCTATTTCCTCAGCAGCACGACCACCCATCAGAATGGTTATTCTGCTTTTCAGGTATTCGTAATTGTAGCTGCTCCTGTCATTTACTGAGAGTTGCTGGGTCTGGCCAAGGGCACGACCTCTGGGGATAATGGTAATTTTATGGATGGGATCCGACTCAGGAAGAGTCTTGGCAATGATAGCATGACCAGCCTCATGATAGGCAAGTATCTTGCGGTCATCATACGACATAATTCTTCCTTTTCGTTCAACTCCCATGAGTATGCGGTCTCTGGCATGTTCAAAATCATCAAGTTCTACAAGGGTTTTACCATCTCTTGCTGCCATAAGAGCTGCTTCATTGACAAGATTTGCAAGTTCTGCACCGGTAAAGCCTGGTACCAAATGGGCAATTTTGTCAATATCAATGTCTGGTGAAAGAGCAACTTTTGCCCCGTGAACCTGAAGAATTTTTATGCGTCCCTTGATGTCTGGCGGCAGAATGTTTACCTGGCGATCAAAACGGCCTGGTCTGCTCAATGCCATGTCAAGTATGTCAGGCCTGTTGGTCGCTGCAAGAACGACTATCGTATCAGAGGTGCTGAAGCCGTCCATCTCTACAAGCAATGCATTGAGTGTCTGACTCCTTTCGTCCTGGCCACTTGCTGTGGCACCGCCGGCACGACTGCCGCCTACAGCATCAATTTCATCAATAAAGATTATGCATGGAGAGTTGCTCTTTGCTTCCTTGAAGATATCTCTGACTCTTGAGGCACCAACACCCACAAACATTTCAACAAAATCAGATCCGCTGAAGCTGTAAAATGGAACCTGTGCTTCACCTGCGATTGCTCTAGCTAGTAAAGTTTTACCTGTTCCAGGAGGTCCCTGCAATAGAATTCCCTTAGGGCTCACAGCACCAATCTGACTATATTGTTCCGGATTTTTTAAAAAATTTACAATTTCCTGCAGTTCTTCAAGTGCCTCCGGAATTCCTGCGACATCATTAAATGTAATTGGCTTTTGTCCATCATCGGGAAGTATAAGTTTGTTTGAGGCAAATTTGTTTTCTTCCTCCTCAATTTTTCTCTTTTTACTCAGGGATATAATGACAGTGAGAAGAAGTAGAACAAGGTAAATAAGGGCAATACCCTGAAAAATTTGTTCAGATCTGTCTTTTTTAAAGATGATCTGAATATTTCTATCTTGCAGTTCCGAGATGAGTTTCTCTGCATTCGGGACAGTTGTTTCGTAGCTGTCACTATCTCTATGTGTGGCGATAACCTTATTACCGGTGAAAGTTATAGATTCAAGGTCATGGTTAGCAAGACAGTGGCGAAATTCACTGTAGGTAACGCGTCGCAGGGTATGCTCAAGATTCCAGAAACCGTAGCTGCCTCCAAGAATGATAGTGAAAAGAAAGAAAATAAACAGATTTCGTATAAGAATTGCCATTAAAGTTCCTGAAAAATAGTAAAAATGAATGTGTTGATTTTGATTGTTGCAAATTTCTATTGCAGCTTATGACTTCTTTATACCATGTACTGATAATTATAAGCCAAAAAAAAGCCAGAGAGATTAATATCTCACTGGCTTTTAATTATTTATGCGACAATGAGTTTGTCACATAACGTATGTAATCTATGTGTCCACTTACATACCGGTAATGGCCTGAAAGAGGTTTTTAACAAGAGAAACAGGGCCGCCATTGGCAAAGGCAGCACTTGACAGGCAAACCAGTCCCCAGAGTCCTACGGCAGCGGCGAATGCAGCTGTAGTATACATACCGACTTTATATAGTTCACTGTCAGTATGGGCAATATCATGAACAGTGGTTTTTGATTTGGTCATTTCTTTAGAGATAGCTTTGTTTTCCATGGTATTATTCCTTGTATGTAAGTAAAATTTTTTTAATTATCTGTTAACCAATGATGGCGGTGATCAGATTATTAATGAGGCCTGCAGGACCTCCACTGCTGATTAATCCGGCAAAAAGACTGGCTGTTGCCCATATTCCAATAATTCCTGCTGAAATGGCAATGGCCGTGACACTTACTTTTGATATTTCTGCATTGACGTCTGTTTGAGTCTCAGCGCGATTTTTGCTTTGTTCTATAGTCTTGGTAGTCTTCATTTTGAACTCCTGCAAAGTAAGTGTTTTTTTTGTTCTGTTTAGCCGATTAATGCTGAGATAAAGTTTGATACGAGACCAGCAGGTCCACCACTGCTTATCATTCCGGAAGCGAGACAAGCAATGGCCCAGCAACCAATGACAGCTGAAGAGAGGGCTACAGCTTGAACACCAACTTTATTGAGTTCAACACTTACGTTTTCATTAGCCGCGCTTCGAGTTTTTACCATTGTTGTATCTGTCATTGTTTTCACCTTTTAACTTGTCTGTAGTTGTTTTGAATATCGAATTCTTTGTTGCACTCTACCTATCGCACGATGCGTGCCACATCTAAGAAATTGGTATTTCTTTTTTCTATTTAGCTGTAACTGTGCTGTTTTGTAGTTTAGGGATTGCTGGTAGCTATCAAATGAGTAGAGCAAAAGAGTTGCAATGACGGCGAGGGTGTTGCTTTTTTGTTGCGTTATGGAGAATTGTGTTGCAAATGTGTTGCCTAGAGAAGGTTCTGCAACAGTTTTGCTACACGTGGGTGGTTTTGTTCGATGAGGCGGGTTTTACTACATCACTGGCAATTCCAATACGTTGCATTTTTCTATAAAGTGTAGAACGGTCAATGTTAAGCATTCTGGCTGCTTTGGATTTATTGCCACGAGCACGTTTTAATGCGTCGATTATCTCTTCTTCTTCACTTATATAGGGAGGAAGTGTTGCAAAGTTGGTGTGATGTATCTTAGGGGAAGTTAAAGAGTGTTGCTGGGTGACCGGTGTGCGTATCTCTTCAGGAAAATGTTTCATAGAAATAGTTGAACCTTCACATAAAACACAGGCCCTTTCTATCACATGACGAAGTTCTCTTACATTACCCGGCCATGAATAGCGTGCCAGTGCCTCCATTGCCTGGTCAGAGATGCCATGAATATTTCGTTTTAATTTTTTGCGAAACAGTGAAAGGAAATGGTGGACAAGTATGGGAATTCCTCCTTTTCGATCACGCAGGGGAGGAAGTTTTACTTCAACAACTTTTAAACGGTAGTAGAGATCTTCACGGAAGCTTCCATTTTTAACTTTTTCAGTGAAATTGACATTTGTTGCTGCAATTATACGTACATCAACTTCAACTGGGTCGTTCTGTCCGACAGGAGTAAAAGTTTTTTCCTGAAGAAATCTGAGTAACCGGAGTTGCATGCGTGGTGATACATCGCCAATTTCATCGAGAAAAAGAGTCCCATTGTGGGCCTGCAGTAATCTGCCTTCTCTTGCTTTATCAGCGCCGGTAAATGCGCCTTTAACATGACCGAAAAGTTCACTCTCAAGTAATTCTTCAGGCATTGCAGCGCAATCGACCTTAATTAGCGGCATTTCACTTCTGCCACTTTCGGCATGAAGAGCTTCCGCAGCCAATTCTTTTCCAGTACCGGATTCACCGGTGACCAATACTGCAGTATCAACTTTTCCGACATTTTCAATCAGATTGTAAACATTTTGCATCACCTGACTTGAACCAACGTAGCCGTGAAATTTGTTTCTTGAATTGGCACCAGTCTCCGGTTCCGGCATGGTAATATCCCTTGCCACAATGACCACACCGTCAAATTCTTGTTGCCCATCTTCAAGGGGAGCAGCATTAAGGCTTACGATACGAATATTTCCATCAGGTTTTCGACATTCAACCTGATGTTCTCTTACTTCTTTCCTGGTTAAAAGGACTTGTTTGGCATCCTGCAGACAGGCTTTGCCCATCTCGTTTTCCAGGGTCTCAAGCTTTATTTGCTGCTCAGTAGCAGTCTCGGGGAAAATGAGCCATTGTTTAGCGGTATCATTTGACTGAACAATGTTCATCTTATTATCAATAGTAATTATAGCATCACGCACTGAACTGAAGATTGCTTCAAGATATCTTTTGAATTTATCATTTTCCAGCAATAATCGTTTCTTTTCATTTTCAAGCTTCCAGTGCTTGAGTGCCTGACGAACAAATTTTAGGAGTGTTTCTTTGTTCACAGGTTTGGATATGTAGTCAAATGCACCATATCTTACAGCTTCAGCCGCTGTGTCAAGATTAGGAAATCCGGTAATCATGACCACAGGGCATTCAATTCCTGCCTCTCTGATTTTGCAGAGAAAATCTGTTCCTCTTTCACCTTCAAGAACAATGTCACTGATGATAAGATCAAAGGTTTGATTCTGTATTGCAGTGAGTGCTTCACTTAAATTAGAAGCAGTTGTTATCGGGCCATAACCTTCACGCGTCAGGAACATTTCGAATGTAAGACGAATACTGGCTTCGTCATCGACGATAAGTATATTGGTATTCTGATCTTGAGAAGGTTGATTTTCCATATGAGTAACGTAGATATTGTTTTCGTATTCTTATAAAAAAATTCGTGTAGGTAATTATGCCGGTTTACTGTTTTTCCCGGTGTTAATATCTGACATTGGTAGTTCTATGATCATTTTTGTATATTGATGCATAATCGAATCAATTCTAATAATACCACCATGGTTTTTCACAATCCCATAACTGATACTCAGGCCGAGTCCAGTTCCTTTCCCGGAGGGCTTTGTTGTAAAAAACGGGTCGAATAACCTTTTTAATATACCTTGAGGAATACCTGTTCCAGTGTCCTTTATGGTAATACGCACAATTGGCTGCCCATCTTTATTTGTGGTAGATCGGCAGCTGAGTTTAAGTATTTTATCTGGTGATGCATTAGGGTAACGCTCATTTAAGGCAAATCTAGCGTTACTTAGCATATTGAGAATAACCTGTTGTAATTGATTAAAATTTCCGTAAAGGTGACATGACTCTCCTGAACACTCCGTGATGATTTTTATTCCATTTTTTTTGAACTGATGCTGCACAAGCGAAAGGCTGTCTTTTAGAATCTGTTCAATAATGATCGGTTCAAGAGTGTTTTCATTTTCCCGGGCAAATGAGAGGAGATTTTTAATGATCAGAGCTATTCGTTCCCCTTCATTAATAATTCTATCCAATAGCTCAGCCTGAAAAGAATCTTTTTCGCTATCGTCTTTCAGTAGTTGGGCAAAATTTATAATACCTGTAATGGGATTATTAACCTCGTGGGCTACACCGGCGGCCAACTCCCCGATTGCGGCCAACTGCGCGGTTCGCATGGAATCAGCTTTCTTAATTTCAACACTTGTAAGTTCTCTTGCAACGAGAAGAATCTTGCCAACCGAGCCATCCTGATCTTTAACAGGTGAGACTGTAAGAAGGTATTCGCCGCCAAGTCCCGGGAGAGTGGTTTCCTCCATATGAGGGGACTTAGTTAACAACAATTCTTCCAGGGGACACTTCAGGTGAGGAGAGCTGCCTCCATGGATGATTTTACAGATTCCTTTACCAATTATTTCATTTTGTGTTTTTTTTGCAGCAGTAAGGGCAGCACTGTTCGCATCAAGAATAACACCTTCAGGAGTGACAACAAGCACAGGGGCCTGGATTGCCTGGAAGAGTTCATTACCCCCGCCGGTAAGGCAGGAATTATATGAAGCTGGAGAACTCTCAGCCGGCTGTTGTGTTTCAGTAATTATTTTGCTATCTGTCATTGAACCTGAAGCTGTTGTAGACGAAAGTGATAGTAATTTATAGCTACCTTGAAAATTGGATATAATGGCAATACAAAAGGGCCGCTATAAAAGCGGCCCTTTTGATGTGTAATCAGTGATGTTCCTTTTGATCAAAAACTTTACCAAAAACTCGTTCTCCCATGAGAAAGCCAAAGGAGACAACACCGATACTGCCAAAGACGACAGCGAATTCAAAAGCGGATGGGACATAATCAAAATAGGTTGGCGCATTATCCCAGCCAAGAGTCCCAGGCACAAGTAAGCCACCTGCGACAAGGTCATATCGTGCAACAAATTGTCCAACAAGAATCAGAAAACCGGCAAATGCCATTAATCCAACATTCTGTAGACGGGACAGTATGATGAGGAGCAGCGGTAATGCAATTCCAATACATACTTCAAGTACCCAGAAATTGATGGAGAGCGGTCCACTGATCAGGGCATCAGCAGCAATTCGACCAAGTTCAGAGCCTCCAACAAAATACATGATAAGACGCCAGAATGTTGCAACAGAATAAAGGACCAGTACGAGTGTCATCGCTTTTCCGGCACTTTTCACACCATTTTTAACACTGTCACTCATCTTGTCACCGCGGATAGCATAGGCAAGATAATTAAACAGTACTGTCGCAGCAGCTCCGGACAGAAAGGCCGCTGTGAGAAAATAGATGGGAAGCTGGCCGCCATACCAGTATGGGCGGGCAGGGAGTGTTGCGAAAACACCACCCAGACAGCTGTTTGCGAGAACTTCAGCTACAGCACCTATTGTTCCAAGGATAACCGCAATGCGTGCAAGGCCGGTAACAATGCCAAAGAACTCAATGATCATACATCCTACAGCCATACCGTAGAGTGTTCCCATCCACCAGATATTGGATGTTGGATTGGGGGAAAGAATGTTGTAAATGAGCATTCTGTGAGGACTTGCAATTTCAACACCGATGGTTGCAAAAGCGCCAAGGATGCAAATGATAGACATCCAGACCATTCTGTTACTGACAATCGCCATTCTTGTTCCACCAAAAAGGTGGGAGATGGCAGCATAGATACAAAGACCTGTTGACGTTATTGCCCAAAACGCATAAGTGGAAATTAACAATCCCCAGGGTACGTCACGTGTATAATTATAGGTGTTTTCGTGACCAAGGATAAAGGTTGAAACACCGGTTCCAAGACCCAGTATTATGATGACCAGGAAAAAAATCGTTGCCCGGTTCATTCCGGGAGTTGCCAGACGAGTATCCTGCGTCTGGGCAAATATATCTGTAATTGAATTGTTCGCCATTTTATACTCCTGCACAAATATTTTATCAGGCTTTACACCTGAATGTTTCATGGATTAGTAAGCAGTGATCTACCTGAAAAGGAGATAGTAAACTTCTGCTTCTGTTAATCAATGCCCGCCATGCTTTTCAGCGTGCTGGTCAACACCTGTCATTCGCTTGTAACCTTTTGTTCCTATGTGACAAGTGTTGCAAAGAGTGTTTGAAGCAAATGCAGTTTCGCCATCATGGCATTTTCCGCAATATTGGCCATCGTAAAGAGCTTTCATCGTGAAATTTGCTGATTTTTCAGCAGTACCGACTTTCATGGTAAATGCATCATTATGGCAGGAATCACACTCCAGTCCATAGTCATTGGTGTGTGCTTCATGGGAAAAAACCACAGCTTTTACCGGTTTAGTCCAAACAATTGGATCCTCTGGTATTGTATGGCAGGCAGAACAATTTGTATCAGTTGCAAAGGCTGTCTGGCCGTCATGACAGGATCCGCAAAATTTTCCCTCTGCCATTGTTGCCATGTTGAACTTTCCTGTTCTCGGTGCAACACCTCTTTGCATGGCAAAAATCTCGTCGTGGCAGGAGTTACACTCCAAGCCGAGGCCTTCAGTATGTGTTCTATGATCAAAAACAGCTTTTACCGGCTTATTCCACACAATCTGACTTTTGGGGCCATAGGCCCTCACATCATATTTTTCAGCTGCTGCACTTGCTGAGACAAAGCTGACAGCAAAAAAACTTCCTGTAAGTAAGGCAGCACAGGCAGCTGTAACAAACTTTTTATTCATTTTGGTAATCTCCTGAAATCTGAGTTGTATACGGGGGTATTGAGTAATAAAACAAACTGCAATGACTATTGTTGTAAGCAGGCAGGGTTTTTGTCACTCACTTGTCGGCACCTTATGCATTCATATAAAATACATTAGGTAATGCACCGCATTCTGGTCGTAGAACCCAGATTTTATTGTCAGGTTCATGGAGTAATTTATAGATTTCTGTGCTGGTGTCTTTTATGTCACCGAAAATTCTTACATCAGCAGGACATGCTGCAGCACAAGCAGTTTCTTTCTCACCTGCAGCCAGTCTTGTATCCAGGCAGAAGTTACATTTGTCAATGGCATACTTGTCGTGGCTGAAGTATCTTGCATTGTAAGGACATGCAGCCATACATGTTTTACAGCCGATACATTTTTTATAATCCATAACAACGATACCGGTTTCCGGATCTTTGTATGTTGCTTTGGTTGGGCACACTCGAACACACGGTGGACGGTTGCAGTGATTGCAGAGGATTGGCCTGAATTCGCGTTTTTCAACTCCATCAACTGTAGTCAGACGTTCCTGAATATCAGTTCTCCAGGCACCGTGCCCAATAGGAACATGGTTTGTTTCGCGACAGGCAACCAGGCATTTTTCGCAGTCAATGCAGTTGTTTTGTTTCATTACCATTCCGTAATGCTTTGTATAAGGATATTGTCCCTCTACTGGTATTACAGAATCAGTGTTTCCTCCTTTGGCTGTTTTGACCGAAGTCAGGCTTAACACTGTTCCTCCAAGGAAAACACCGGTGACCGCCAATCCCATTTTCATGAAATTTCGGCGCTCATCTGAAGGTAGGGTGTCAATACCTTCATTTTGTTCCTTTTCTAAATCTTTAACGTTCATTCCAATCCTCCTTGTACTTGAAACACAAAATGTGATCAAATGTGCCGGTGGTAAAAATTCTATGCAAACCGGCAATTATAAATGAGGCCTCATTCAGCCGCAATGACGGCCAAAAATACTGATAAAATGTAACGCGTTGTTTTGGCGAGTAAATAGTGTGTCACACAAGTGTTGCGCTACATTTTTGCAACACTTTTATAGTGTTAAAATACAGTTAATATTGGGGGTGTCAAGTTATTTATAATTATTTACTTTAATATTTAAAGACTCTGTTTCTATTGTTCTTTTGAGTGCTTTTATGGTGGCTTGAAGTCAGGTGAAAATTGCGATGACAAAACGAGCAGATTTCAGATACGAGGTGATTTGAAATATCAAATATGAACAATGTGTTGTTCATAAAATGGTTGAGGTGGGAGATGATCAAAAAGCGCCCATTTCCAGTGTGACAAAGAGGTTGTTTTTTTGTGGCTCTATATGAAACTTAGCAAAAAATGTTTTTTGTTACTGACAACTTTGTGAAAACTGGATTCCCACCATCGCAGGCATGACCTGCAGTCGATAACCTATCACTCCAGCGGAGTCGTGATTCCAGAATGTTGCCAGTTAAGTTTGGTTAATAGCCACTTTTTTTGAATTGTTTTTTTGTCAGGTTGAACCGAGAATCTTGACTCTTTTTTTTGAAATAGAGTATGTATGTGTTAGTAATTTTGTAAATTCAATTAATGCATTCCAATAGGTGCTTCCATGTCAGCTTCAAAACGTTACTACTGTTCCATTTTAATCCTCATGGCTGTCTCTTCGTCAGCTTCATTCACCATAGCCGCTGAGTTTTCACCTTCAACTGAAGTTCAGAAGAATATTTCTATCCTGCAGGAAAGTAAAAACTGTCCCCAATGTAATCTGAGTGGGGCAAACCTCAACAGGATGGATCTTGCCGGTGCAAACCTGGAAGGTGCTGATTTATCCCGTGCTAAACTGTTTTTGACAAATCTCTCAGGGGCCAATCTTCACGATGCGGATTTACATGAAGCTAAGTTTGGCGGAGCTGACCTGGCCGGAGCAGATTTGCGTGGTGCTGATCTCACAGGCGTATCTCTTGCGGGGGCTTATATGGAAGGCATTCTGCTTGACGGTGAAATGATAACAACAACCCCTTATGCAGAGAACAACATCAGCAGTATAGAAGAAAAAGTGTATGTTGAGGATACTGTGAATGCCAAAGCCCTGCCTAAGAATGATGAAATGAATATCAGCTCAAGACGGGATTTTGAGGAAACTCCACCGACTGTTAAAGCTGATGACAAACCCCTGCATGTGGATGAGCAGACAGTTGAAACTGCTGCAGTGGAAAATGATACTGTAAAAGCAGTGCTCCCTGAACAAAGTGCTGTTGCTCCAGAAGCTAAAAGTGCCCCTGTTATAGAGAATGTTCGCATAGAAGAGACAACTGTGCCTGAAATCCTTCCTTCAGATATAACAAAAAAACAATTAAGTAGCAGTAACCCTCCTGAAAGCACACTTCAGGCACAAGAAGATAATGCAGAATCAAAACGCATTGATGAAGCTTTTGCAGCAAAAGAAGAACCCACTGGTATTGATGAACCATCAAAGATTGAAGAGAAGCAGCCTGAGATTGTAGCAGAAACCGAGGGCACTGAAGTTATCCTTGAAGACAAACAAAACATGGGAGAAGTTGAACCGGCTCAAACAGAAACTGAACCCATGGCCTCATCAGTTGATGATGTTAAAAAGAATGAAGCTGTCATTGAAGAGACAGAACCGGATGCCCCAATCGTTTCCCAGCAACCTGATGTGCTGCAACAAAAAACAGAGGAGAAAGAAGCGGTAACAGAAAAAGCCGGTATTGTTGAAAGCCTGCTAAATGTTTTTTCCTCACCTGAACCTTCATCAGAAGTGATGCGAAATGTAGCTGTTCTTCTTGACACCAATAGATGCTATGGATGTGATCTTAACGGGGTGAATCTCAGTGGCGAAGATCTGGAAGATGCTGACCTGGAAGGTGCTGATTTAAGTAATGCTGTGCTGACCAAAGTTGACTTTGAAGGTGCTAATCTGAAAGGAGCCAATTTAAGTGGTGCAGATCTTACCGGAGCAGATCTCTCAGAGGCGGATATGTATAAGGCTTCCTTAAAAGGGGCTAATCTGACCGATGCCAAGCTTGAAGACACCTTACTTGACGATGTCGATCTTTCAGGTGTAATAGGTTACCAGAAAGCAATGATGCTGATGGAAAAGAATTAGGTAGCTGGTCGTTTGTGATGTGTCTGTCAGGTTCAATCTGAAAGTCGTTCGTTTTTAACTTTGCAGAATGCTAATAGCCTGAGCAATTTTTTCTTCAGACAACATCGAAGCAGAGGTGAGGACAGATTCTATGTTATCTAATCGGGTCTGAAGAGCAGAAGCCTCAATTTCAAGATTCTGAATGGTTTCAGCAGCGGTGTGTTCTGTAACGTCCATGGCCTGGCGAAGATCTTCTGCGCTTCGAAGAAGCCCACGCATGGTTGAAATTCTTTCCAGTCTCAGAAAAAGTTCAGTAAAGTTAATTGGTTTTTCCAGGTAATCTGAGGCACCTTTTTTCATGGCCTCCACAGCTGTATCAACTGAAGAGTGAGCTGTTATAAGAATTACTTCAATATTTCTTTCTAAGCTTTTAGCAAATTCAAGTACCTCTATTCCTCCAATATCACCGGGCATCATGAGATCAGTCAGAACAACGTCGACATGATTTTTCGAAACGATATCATTGCCCTGGTAACCATCTTCAGCCAGCAGAACTTCATAATTCTCTTTATACAATCGTTGTTCAAGAAGTCTTCTGACTACCGGGTCATCATCGACAACAAGTATTGTTAAACCATTCATCACAGAACCTCAGTTTTTTTTCTGGTAAAAAATACTACGTAGATTGTCCTCAAAAAGTCACAACCAACTGTTATTGTAGGGTAAAGACTTTAAAAAGGTAGTACTATATGCAAGCATACAGAGCAATACTCAACAAAAGGCTTGCACATGATACGTTACAAAAGT
>DQTH01000085.1 GCA_015662865.1 Desulfocapsa sulfexigens | reverse complement strand
TTTCATCTGTTCCTGTCGCTCCCATACCCATCAGGATTATTGGAATGCCAATCCCAGGCTGTTTGAAGAATATTTTCAAGACTGTTAAATATCGGCTTCCAGTTCAGTTCGCTGATAGCTTTATCTGATGATCCGACCAGAACAGCAGGATCTCCCGGTCTGCGATCTGCAAAGGTATAGGCAATCTCCCTGCCGCTCACCTTGCTGGCAGTATTAATCACATCGAGGATGGAGTAGCCGTTGCCATTGCCCAGATTATATTTTTCACTCTCTCCTCCACCCAGTAAATGATTCAAGGCAAGATAGTGCGCCTGAGCCAGATCATTAATATGAATATAATCTCTGACACAGGTTCCATCTTCTGTGGGATAATCTTTTCCAAAGACCGTCAGATTTTTAAGACGACCAAGAGCTGCATATAGAACCAGTGGAATGAGATGTGTTTCCGGGTCATGATCTTCGCCAAGCTCTCCTTCAGGATCAGCGCCAGCAGCATTAAAATATCTAAGGCATACAGACTTCAAACCGTTTGCACTGTCCAGATCGTCAAGGATGTTTTCCATCATCAATTTTGTACGACCGTATGGATTAATGGGTTTTTGAGTCAGACCTTCACTTATGGGCAATGTCTCCGGTTCGCCATAAGTTGCACATGATGAAGAGAAGATCATTTTATTTATTCCATGTTCCAGCATTGAAGCAAGAAGCCCCAATGTTGCAGCGACATTATTCTGATAGTATTTCAGCGGCTCTGTCATGGATTCACCAACATAGCAAAAAGCTGCAAAGTGCATTACCGCCTGAATATCATGTTTGGCAAAAATCTCAGCCAGTAACTTCGGATCATCAAGATCTCCGGCATAAAGCGGCCCCCATTTTACCGACTCCTTATGTCCAAGGCTCAGATTGTCGAGAACAACAGGCTTCAAGCCCTTTCCATGAAGATACTTGCACATGTGCGATCCAATATATCCGGCTCCGCCCACAACCAATATTTCTGACATTTACCTGTACTCCATTTTTTCTTTATTCATCCTGTAGATAATTAACACGATTTTGCAAACGATCTTACTTTTTCAAGCTCTTTATCACGTTCGGCGTCTGACCAGTCCAGCAAAGAGGTCATTTCCAAGGCTATTACCTCAAGTTCATCAGCTTCAGGTAACCCGGGCATGCCCGGGAAAAAATGACGATGTATCAAGTCAACGAGAGATACTACCATTTCCTCTTCAATAAAAAAACGGGTCAAACCTCTTAAAAGATGATAGTAGGATTTTTTTTCATCTTCTTCCTTGAGACCCGGCAGGACATATTTTTCAAGAACCGCAGATAGCTCTGTTCCGAGAATACCAAAAAGCATTGTAATAAGTTCAGGAGAGAAAGTAGTTCCGTATCGTTTTTGCAATAATTTAAGGTGGGTTTCAGGAGAATCTTGCGGGCTGCCAACCGGCAGAGTATCTGTTGCAATTGTATCTGAAAAACGCTGTTCAGGAAAAAGCTTTGCCAATGCTTTTAATGTGACATCAAAGACAGTGGTAAACTTAACGCCAACAACCTGTATGACATCATCCTGTTTTTCTTTTTCACGGCTGACAAGCTTGTAATGAGAAAGAATCCGATCCGCCGGATGTTTATTGCTGCCTTTTTCCCCGGGCACATAACCAAAATGACTCCTCAATTTCGCTGGAGGCTGCATTGAGGCAGGATAAGTCTCATGCACAGCGCTGTTTAATTGCGTTCCGGTTTCTGCTTTGGCAAAAGATTGAGATGGGGAATCACCGCCTTCCTCCCAGATTGTTCCTGCGATGGAATATTTTTTCCAGGGAAGAACAAACATCAATCTGGAATTTTCGGGTTTTTCGGATTTTAGAGCAATAGATGCCCTACTGTCAGTCAATGGATTCGTCACCACATTTACCCCGGAAATCAGCGTCAGCTTTTCAAGTTCTTCCGGAAGGGAAGCAAATTTGAATGTCTCTTTAAACCAGGGGCCGGTACACAGCGCTATTTTCCCGGCCTTTATTTCAGACTCCTTGCCACTGAGACGATCTTGAAGAGAAACAGAGAGTATATCATCATTAATACGCTTGATCTCATTGACTTTCACATAATTGGCTATTGATGCTCCCTTACCGGCAGCACTCTTCAGCAGACTCATCACCACACGTTCCGGTTCGACACATAAACCATCATACCAGAGCGCTCCGCCTCTTAATTTTTTGGTCTGCAGATGGGGAAACATTGAAACAGTTTCTTGAGCAGAAAGCATTCTGGGACTTTTATCCCCATGGGCTGTTAACCCGCCTCGGCAGACAAAGCTCTGAAGAATTCTATAAACAAAAAAGGCAGCAGACATGGCCTCTCTTGACTTAGTGCCCCAGCCTGAAACCGGCAACACACAGGGAAGAGGTTGAACTAAATGGGGAAACAACGCATAAAAACGCTGTCTTTCACGAATCGACTCGACAACACGTTTTATATCAAAAGACTGCAGATAACGAAGGCCCCCATGAATTACTTTTTGTGAATTAGCAGATGTGTGAGCACAAAAATCCTCTTTTTCAAACAGAGCGACGGTGAGATTGGCAAGACTCGCATAGTAAGCCATGGCAGCACCGTAGACACCCCCGCCAACGATGAGAAGATCAAATGTCTCCTGTTCGTGACCCGGGGTAAAAAGAAAACGCTTCATGGCAGCCTGTTAACTGGTTGAAGTAATACGGGACATACGTTTACGCAGATTTATCCGTAATTGATCTCTCAAGAACTGAAAAGACCCGATCCTGCAACCAAATGGTTCCAGTGCCAGGTTGTCTGCCATTGCAGTGGTGAGAATTTCCTTTAGAGATGTAGCGGGATGTTGAAAAGACAGGTTTTCGTGGTGGATAAAGGTGCCGGATGATGCCGGACGCTCAACATGGGATGCAAGTGGCAAAGGATCACTGCCTGACAGGAGAATTACGCCTGCCTCTCTTGCCTGTTTAAGTAAAGAAGGTTCCGGCCATAACAGCGGGCGATTGCCGTTATCACCAAAAGATAAAGGATACTCAAGAGCTGAAGTTAAAAGACTCTCCACCACCTTGCCCCTTGTTCCCAACCATTTCCCGACTCCCCAGGGAACTACAGCCAGACCACCATTATCGGTGACTGTTTGGGCTAATTCCGTAAGATTCCGGGTTCTGTCTTTTATTTTCAGGGGATTAAAAAGAGAGAGAAGTTCAATATTGTCTTTGCTGATAAGCTGCCTGCCAGCGATGAGAAAAATATTTTGGCTTCCTTTCTGGACAATGAGACTATTATCTTCTGCTGTTTTATGGAAAACAAGAGAATCCGACTCTGATTGCCTGGCAGAAACATCTTCCGGGGAGATGGCCTGTTGTTGCAGGCGGGAAAAGACATCGCAATCCATTCCCTCGGTCAAAGCAAGAACATAAGTTGAATTACCGTGCACCCCCTGTTTTGTTGCAGCAGCAGAAAAATTATCCAATGCTGCTGAAAAAAACCGCTTTAGAGAAAAGTCCGGATGTATATGAACGTGGGCGTCTATAAATATCGGCATAAAGGGGCAATCAATTCAACGAGAGCTTAACCCTTACTCTCGGAAAGCAGTTTGTCAAAATAATCTATTGTATGGCGAAGCCCTTCTTTGAGCTGTGTTGTCGGCTCCCACCCAAGTTTATTTCGTGCAATGGAAATATCAGCGGAGCGCTGTTTGGGGTCATCAGCGGGTAAATCTTTAAAGATAATTTCTGAGGATGAACCGATCATTTCTGTCACATGCTCGGCAAGCTCCAGAATGGTGAACTCATTTGGGTTCCCCATATTCATAGGTCCTGTCATATCATCGCCACTTTCCATGAACAGTACCATCAGACGAATCAGATCATCAACATAACAGAACGATCTCGTTTGAGAACCGTCTCCGTAGATGGTTATCGGGATGCCCTGTAGTGCCTGAACGATAAAATTGGAAACAACCCGTCCATCATTTGGATGCATACGGGGACCATATGTATTAAACAGACGCCCCACCTTAATTCTCAAATTATGCTGACGGTAATAATCAAAAAACAATGTTTCCGCGCAGCGCTTCCCTTCATCATAGCATGACCTGACACCAATGGGATTTACATTTCCCCAGTAGCTCTCAACCTGTGGATGCACTTCAGGATCACCATACACTTCACTGGTTGATGCCTGAAAGATCTTTGCGTTTACCCGTTTGGCAAGACCAAGCATGTTAATGGCACCATGGACGGAAGTCTTTGTCGTTTGCACAGGATCATGCTGATAATGAATGGGTGATGCCGGACAGGCAAGGTTATAAATCTCATCAACTTCCACATAGAGAGGAAAGGTTACATCGTGACGAAGCAACTCAAATGATGGATTACCTAAGAGCGGTTTTATGTTGTTTTTCGTCCCGGTAAAATAGTTATCAAGGCACAGAACTTCAGCACCCTGGTCAAGTAATGTTTCACAAAGATGTGAACCGAGAAAACCGGCACCACCAGTGATCAGGACTCTTTTTCTTATATTGTAATCTTTCATAACTATTCCTTTAAATACGACCTTAATATATTGTCTTGCCAAATAGCTTTACAATCGGAATGCTCTGGACCTAAATATCAATCTCAGACTTTAGAGAACCGTGGCAGCAGCATCCCAGCCAGTACATATATAGCAAAGGCAAGCATCAAAGTATTGAAGAAACCAATATAAATTGCAAGAACAATGCTACAGACACCACCAAGCACCGTAAACAGGCCATTTATCGCCCAGGCCCAGCCTACTGCACCTTTTCCTTTTTGATGTGACCCTGCAATTCCGATGGCAAAGGGCATGCCCATAAAAAAGCCAAGTGGAGCAATCAATGCAAAGGCAGCTACCATTCTATTCATTGCCGGCCACTGCAGGAAATAATCAAGAAGTGGCTCTTTAAAGAGCAACAGACTTATACCATACGCAGGTATGGCAACATAGGGAAGAAACCTGGCCAATCTCTTGCCATGCAGTTTTGTTATGTCGGTCACATAGCTACCTACTCCGGCTGAAATAAGAAAAGCAAAAACCACAGTTACATATGTATAAAGCGGAAAACCAACCAATTTATGAAAGAGTTGAACAAAAATAAGCTCTATGGCTATAAAACCTGCGCCAAGACAGGCAAAATATCCAATAAAGGCTGCTTTTCCATCCCAATGGGCACGTCCCACTTTTGAAAAAAGCAGTGGACCAAACAGACAAACAACAGCAATGACCAGTGCAGAACCTGCTGATACAATGAGATGAATGATATCCATGGGAAGTCCATGTTTAATGGAATCATTTAAAAGAACTTTTACCGATGTATCAACATACGGTTCATCATAGGAAACCGGTTTTAACCGTTTTCTCATGTGATTAAAAAATGGCTTGTCATCTGTGGGAACATTTATCCGATACGGAATAGTTGATGCGAGCTCCTTTGACAGGGTACCGGTAAAAAAGCTTTTATCAAGCTTTGAATTCTCCGGATCAAGTGGATTGTGAATCCGTATAAAGCCGTCACCATCCATCAGCTCATGAACACGATCAACTTCTTCCTGGGTCCATGGCTGCATTTTAATAAGGAGCGTTGGCAGATTATACCACCTGTTCACATAGTAGACCAGAACATGCTTTTCAAAATCTGTTCTCCCTGATTCCTTCCAGGCGCGAGCAGCCGTAAGAACCATTTTCGGATAGATATGATGATTGATATGTAAGACACCATTCTCCGAGAGATGTGAAAAATACTCTTTGTAGGCATCAGTTGTCTGAAGATAATTGGGAGAAACTGCACCTGACCCTGAGGCAATACTGGAAGTAGTATGGTTGGACATCATCTGAATAATGTCATATTCTTTATTGCTGGATCTTAAAAAACTCCGCCCTTCGCCACGCACAGCATTGACACGACTGTTACCGTATGGCTCCACAGCATATTTTTCCTTGCCAAGCTCAATGACTGAGCCAACCATTTCAACCGCATCCACACTTTTAGCGCCAAAAGCAACAGCACCTTTTGTTTCCTGCCCGCCAGCTGCACCAATGATTAAAACACTTGGACTACTCCCTTCTTTTAACCAGTGGGAGGCAAAGACAAACTTATCCCAAAACTGATCTCTTGCATTCTCTGGCAGAGAATTCCGCAGCTTTTCATAATCGCCATCAAAGGTATAAAAATAACTGGTCTGGGTGCCACCATCATAGGCGATCCAAATATATTCTTTACGGTACTGAATAAGATCAATTCGGGATATTCTGTCCCACCTGGTCAGGATGTGCCCGCCTTGAAGGCTTTTAAAGCCGCGTTTATCCATATGATATGTTATTTCAAGATAGTCCCCTCCTCTGGAAACCAGGAAACCGGACAATCCTAATGCACCCAGTAGCGCCAGTGTGACAACAACCCTGGATCGGGTGACAAAACAAACGGCAACAAGTGCCATACAGGAAGCCACAAACAGCATTCCCGGGCCACCAACCGATGGAATCAACAGAGGTACCAGCAGACAGCCAAATGATGCTCCCACCAGATCCCAGAAATACAGTTTTCCAAACTTATCAGCATGTTTAGTAAACAAAATGGATAAAATCAGGCCACCCAGGAAAAAAGGAAGAACAAGCCCTGAAAAGACAAGAAGTACCTTGGCTCCCAGGTAAGCCACACTGGAAAATTTATCAAAATCTACATGAAATCTGCTTAAGAAAAAAAACATTCCGCCATAACTGAATGCCAGAGCAACTGTCAATACGGTAAGGATTGTACTGGAAAAAACCTTCTTGTTTTCCGCAAATACAGAAGTAACGACTCCTGAGATACCAAACCCCAGGAGGGCAAGAGTGATAACCATATATGCAAAGTGCGGATACCAGAGGATATCAAGAATACGAATCAGGGAGAGCTCATAAAAAAGAGTGGATAAGGCTATCATGGAAATGTAGCCAAGTGTTCGATATGACATACGGTTGTTACCTGAAAAGTCTGACATTAAAACCTCCGGCCTACATAAAGATGTATAGGCTTTTTCCTATAAAAATGCAGATGGCATTGCTGTTTGCTGTTCTGTTGGAATTTTGCGGGAATTTCTATATTTTAGGTAGCTGATATAACCCAACAAAAATAAATGAATAAACCGATAATAAAAACATACTCGTCACTAATAATTTAAACACCGCGTCCTGCATAAGATGTCGGGTGTGGTACAGTACTATACTGATCATGGGAATGACTGGAAAAAGATACCTCCCCTGGGTTTGAAAATCTTCAGTCCAGGAATGATACAG
>DQTH01000274.1 GCA_015662865.1 Desulfocapsa sulfexigens | reverse complement strand
TTGAAGCGTGCGGGGAAAATTTTCTTCCATAACCCACTACACTACATGTAGTAGTCGCTGGAGTCAAGTGCATACCCCAGTTTATTTAATTCCGATAAGTATCTTTTTTTGCTGTAAATAGCAATTTTTTCAAAACGATATGGATTTTGCAATGACTTCGACAGGTTTTCCCGACTATATAAAATTAATTGATACTACGATAGCAACGGATAGGATTGATTAGAAAGAAATGATTATATCGTGAAGGTTTTACTACTTTTAGTAAGGTATAATTATTTTTGCACAATCAATCAGCTTGCGACACACTGACGAATATTAAAATCGCCCTATTATTTTCTCTTTATGACAAGCGTCTAAGGAAGGAATTGCATAGATTTTCTTTATCTTAAGATTTCCCCAAAAAGCTGTCAAGACTTTTTCATAATTCTTTACTTTTCAAGGAACAAAGGCTGCCTGCCAATATTTTCTCACTGAACTGCTTAATCAATTTAGTGGTCATAGTAAAAGATCCTGAGTTACCTATTACCCAGTCCCCAAGTCTGCATTTTTCATCAAGAGGCATTTGAGAAAGAAAGCTTTCTCTGGCCTTCTCTCTCGTCACATGATCACGTGACATAATACGATTCAGACAAACTTCTTCATCGGCAAAAACGACAAGACTACAGTCAAAATCACTCTGCCAGCCTTTTTCATAAAGAAGGGGAACTTCAGCAATCAGGTCGACTCCCGTAGAATGTGCAGCTTGCTTGAGTAGATTCAATTCGTTGCGTACCATAGGGTGCAAAATATCGTCAAGCTTTGTACGTTGCACTTTGTCTCTGAATATTAGCTCTCTCAGATAAGTCCTGTTTAACTGGCCATCTTCAAAAAAGCAATCAGCAGGAAAAGTATCACGTATCTGTAGATAGGCAGGATTACCGGGACAAAGAAGTTCACGACAGATACTGTCTGCGCTGACTTTCATTGCCCCGAGTAGTTCAGCAAGAACTGTAGCCACCCTGCTCTTCCCTGCGCCCATTCCTCCTGTTACCGCAATATTCATGAAAGTGGCAAAACCTCATTATATTGAAGCATTCGCAGTTGATCGACTATCTCCTGAAAGTCGGCCCAGAGAGGAGCAGTGAATGTGAGTTTTTCCCCGGTTATGGGATGATAGAGGCTTAAACGGTAAGCATGAAGCATCTGCCTTGGAAATTTTCTTGTATTTCTGGCTCTACCATAGAGACTGTCCCCTGCCACAGGATGACCAAGAGATGCCATGTGGACACGTATCTGATGCGTACGTCCGGTCTCAATACACACTTTCACAAGGCTGCAACCTTCTTCTGTGTATTCCTCCAAAACCTGCCAGTTACTGGCAGCGTAACGCCCCTTTTTCTCATCACACACTGTCATTTTTTGACGATGCACAGGATGTCTGCCAATGGGTTTGACGATTCGTCCTTTTCTCTGCTCCGGGATTCCAAACACAATTGTGAGATATTCCTTATCAACAGTTCTTGCCTTGAATGCATCAACAAGCAACCTGTGACTTTGGGAAGTTTTGGCAACAACCATTATTCCAGAGGTGTCTTTATCAAGACGATGAACTATACCAGGCCTGATATGATCTCCAACTTCAGCCAGCGCCTGACAGTGATAAAGCAATCCATTCACGAGGGTTCCATCAGGATTACCATTTGCAGGATGAACAACAATCCCCGGTGGTTTGGAAAGGATCAGGATGGAATCATCTTCAAAGAGGATATCAAAAGGAACCTCCTGTGCGACCAGTTCTAATGGGGGCGCTTGAAAAAGGGTACCACTAACCAGCTCTCCAGCTTTTAGTCGGTAGCTGCTCTTTTTCTTTTTTCCATCAACTTGAATCAAACCAAGACGAATGGACTGGACAAGGTTACTTCTTGAGGAATCAGGAATGAACTGTACGAGAAAATGATCTAACCGGATACCAGCCTGTTCGGCCGATACCAGTAGAGTGACAGTTCCTGAGGGACTGAGAGGGGAAACAGTAGCTGGATAGGAATAATTCATGACATCATGCCATGGTTGAAACGCCTGCTAAGGACAGCAGAGGAACTCACAAACCTTAGTTAAACATATCATCAATCAGAGTCTCGATTTTTGATCCATCTACTTTTCGGGCAAGAGATATCTCTGTTACAAGCAGATTTTTTGCAGTGTCCATCATTTTTCTCTCGCCATAAGACAGGTCTTTATCAACACTCAACAGATACAGATCACGAAGGACAGATGCGACTTCATGAATTGAACCGGTTTTAATTTTCTCCATGTAATCCCTGTAACGACGATTCCATGTCTGGGTTCCAATTTTACTATCCCTGTCCCTGAGTATTTCCAGTACTGTTTCTACTTCTTTTTTACTGATAATCGCACGGAGACCAACGTTATCACTGCTGGCAGTGGGAATCATAATTTTCATATCATTATCAAGAATCTTCATGACATAAAATGCCTGATCGATTCCTGCAACAGTCTGACTCTCGATAGCTTCTATAACACCTACACCATGAGCCGGATAAACGGCCATATCGCCTTGAGCAAACAAAGTATCCTCCTGGAGAATTCGGGGTCCTGACATACATTTTCATGAGGGTTGAAAATGTCTCCAACATGAGTTTATTTCACATGGTGGAAATGCCAAATTATGACAGTAAGTGGTTTTCAACAACAAACTGTTACGGCTGGACCAGATTGACAGCCACAACAAAACTGCAAATGGTTCAGACATCAGCATCTTCTGTAAAAAAATGCCTCCATTAATAACAATTATTGATTATACCATACTTCCTCCTAATATGCTTTGAAAAAGCATCCGGAAAACGTATAGCTGAATCCGTGAGCGTACGATGGTGATGTAGCCCTGTTTCTTGAACACCTTGATAATATTGAACTACATCAAGGTGTTCAAGAAACACGGATGCATTACCAACACACGCCCCGCAGGGCGACGGGTGATTTTTTGATATGACATAAATCTATACTTATTGCGTTAAATCAACGAATTGGTATCGAACGAATCACACAGCCGGCACGGATTCAGGGTATAGCTTTAATCACTTTATAACATTGAGAACATTCATAGCCTTTTGGCTTCCTTCTGCTATAAAATACTCAACACCTTCCATCAAAACAGAGATTCGTTCGTCCAGAAGAGACTGCTCTTCATCAGAAAAAGAGGCGAGTACAAATCGCTCCACCGGTATTTTGGCATGAACCCCATCTTGTCCAGGTCTTCCGATGCCATACTTTAAACGAAAAAAATCTCTTGCACCTAAAAACTGAATAAGTGAACGGATTCCATTGTGACCACCGGGGCCTCCACCAGACACAAGCTTAAGACGACCGGAGTGCATATCTATGTCATCATGGATAATAAGGATATGATCAGGTCTGATTCTGTAAAAATCTGCAAACCTTGAAACGGATTTTCCTGAAAGATTCATGAAGGTTTGCGGCTTAACAAGAAAAACGCGCGCTCCCCAAAAATGAGCACGACAATACTCGGCATCCCATTTGCCAAGGTCCAGTGATATTTTTTGACGGCGGGCAATGGCATCAACTATACGGAACCCCACATTATGTCGGGTATTTTCATATTTAGTTCCAGGATTCCCTAGCCCCGCAATCAAAAAGGTTTCTTCGGTCACCTTCCGCTTCCTTCAAAAAAAAATCCGGAAAGGGATACAGACCCTTTTCCGGATAATGATTTATACTGCTTTAATCGATCAGGATTCAGAAGCAATGGCGGTAACCACCTCGACACAGAGAGATGAACCATCAGTTTTCATCTTCACATTTTCAGGCAGTTCTATGACTGAAGTCTCTATGGAATCGCCGATACCAAGGTCTGAGACATCAAGAGTGACGGTGTCAGGCACATCGAGGGGCAATCCTTCAAGCACAACATTTGCGTTGTGAATGAGTATTTCACCACCAAGATCCTCACCTTTCGCTTTACCTGTGAATTCTACTGGAACGGTAAAAGATTTAGGAGTGCTCAGATCAATTTCATAAAAATCAGCATGCACAAGACCGTCATCCACAGGATCTGTCTGTATCTCTTTCACCATTACATGACGGGTGTCATTGCCGTCAATTGAAAGATTGACCACTGCATTTTTACGACTGATCTGAAAAAGACTCTTGGTAAAAGAAACTGTTTCAAGCTGTAATGCAGTAACATCCTTATTATTTCCATACAGAACCGCCGGTGTATTACCACTCACACGTAAACGTCGCATGGCGCATTTACCAAAATTTTCTCTCTTTGAAGCAGACATGTCTACTTGAAGCATATATTCCTCCTCATCCCTGTTTTCGCCACCTTATGGTTGACATCAGGGTTTATCTCAATAATTAAATTATATCTTTTTATATCAGCTATACAAACAGAGAGCTGATGGAACCTTCGGTATGAATGCAGTCTATGGCCTGAGCAAGGAGCTTTGAGACTGACAACACCTTAATTTTATCACATTTCTGAGCGTCACCACGCAAAGGTATGGAATTGGTAACCACCAGTGAACTGATTACTGACTTCGTCAACCGCTCAACAGCAGGCCCTGAAAGAACCGGATGTGAACAACAGGCGTGGACCTCTTTAGCTCCATGTTCAATGAGGGTTGCAGCACCATTGCAAAGGGTGCCTGCTGTGTCCACCATGTCATCAAGGAGAATGGCTGTTTTTCCTTTAACATCTCCGATGACATTCATGGCCTGACACTCATTGGGTCGATCCCGACGCTTATCAATAATAGCAAGCCCGGCATCGAGACGCTTGGCAAAGGCACGGGTTCTCTCAACACCGCCGGCATCAGGGGAAACCATTACTACATTTGAAAACTTATCCTTTATATAATCCAATATTACCGGTGCAGCATAAAGATGATCTACGGGAATATTAAAAAAGCCCTGAATCTGACCAGCATGGAGATCCATACTCAACACACGACGAACACCAACCGCCATAAACATCTCAGCAACAACCTTGGCTGAAATGGGAACCCGTGGAGCAACCTTTCGATCCTGCCTAGCATACCCATAATAAGGAACAACAGCGGTTATTCTTCTTGCTGATGCACGTCTTAGAGCATCAACCATGATTACCAGTTCCATGAGATTATCATTTACGGGGGTGCAGGTTGGCTGGACAACAAAGACATCCGTACCACGCACATTCTCTTTTATTTCAACAAAAATCTCGCCATCGCTAAACTGCCTTACGTCAGCCTCAGAGAGCGGAAGATTCAGATAACTGGCAATCTCCTGGGCCATCACAGGGTTGGCGTTTCCAGAAAAAACCTTGATAATATTCGGCATAATTCCTTTCTCTAGTACGATGGTTAGAATTTTTATTTTTTTCTAAATAAACAGTAACTTTTTGACAGTGCTTCAGATTTATCTGTTTGAGTTTTGGCTTAATAGCCAACTATGCGACAAAATTCAAACAGCTAAATCTGGGGTGCTGACGAAAAGTTTGGCTGGGGCGGGAGGGATCGAACCTCCGAATGCCGGGATCAAAACCCGGTGCCTTAACCGCTTGGCTACGCCCCAATCAGCAAACAGGCCTGGTAATAAATACACCACGACCATATTTCTCTGTAAGTTTTTCTGCACACTCCTGCAGACCAGAGTTATTATTACTTTCCTGATCCGGGAAAACTCCAAAAACAGTCGGTCCGCTCCCCGACATAAGAGTACCAGACGCCCCGCAATCATTCATGAAACGCTTAATATCCCTAAGTTCTGGATAGTGTACAATTGTTACAGTTTCAAGATCGTTATATAGTGGGCGAGCACCCCCACTTAAACTCTCATTTTCACGAGAATCAGACAGATTAGAATCTTTATCTGGCCTTGTCAACGTAAAATTTTTATAGACCCAGGCAGTAGATACAGAAAAGCCAGGATTCACCAAAAGCAGAGAGCATTTATCAAGTGCATCATGGGGGGTCATCCTGTCACCAATGCCGGTTGCATGCACTGCTGCATAAGGAACTATAAAAAAAGGGACGTCAGCTCCCAATACAGCACCAATGCTGAGCAATTCGTTTTCTTCAAGCCTCTTTTTAAAGAGCTGATTCAATCCGGTAAGGACAGCACCTGCATCACTGCTGCCTCCTCCCAGCCCGGCAGCGATCGGAATTCTTTTTTCAAGAATGACTGAAACACCACACTCTTTTTCAAGTCCTGTTTTCTCAAGATAAGCTGCAGCTGCCTGCCAGATCAAGTTGGAATCATCTTCCGGCAGATCAGAATCGGGGCATGCCAGTTGAATTCCAGGATGCTCCAAACGGCGGAGAGTCAGAATATCCGCCAGATCCAACTTCTGCATCACTGTATCAAGATCATGATAACCATCAGACCTCTTACCGAGAATATGCAGATTAAGATTTACCTTGGCAGGAGCCCGGACAATGAGTGTCTCAGATTGAGCACTCATTACCGGAAGACTTTTCTGATGCCTTCTTGTCCTTTACTGTCTGGACAAAACGTATCTTCACATCATAAAGGATATTCTTCAACATTTCCGTCTCATCGGCATCAAGATTACCTTTAGTCTTCTCCTGCAGCAGAACCAGTGTATCTATGGCATGGCGGGCAAGGGAAAAATCAACAATCTTTTCACCGGTTTCAGGATCGGCGATTTCTCCAAGATGGAACAGTGCTGAAGTATTCAGGGACATGATAAATGCCATGAAAGTAACCTCAGGCATAACGCATCTGCCATGTTGATCCGGTACTTGGTCGTCTCCACAGGGGCAACCCTGCTCATATTCGGAAATCATACAATTCTCTCTGTATAGCAAATAGAGGGTACCTCGAAAAAATAGCAATTTTTTCAAGGTACCCTAGAACTGCCCGGCTACATACTAAGATCCAAGGCCAGGGCGTTGTCAATATTATCCAGTTTAATCACTTCATCCAGTAATTCTCTGGAAATAACTGAATCAGTGCTGAGTAAAATAATATTCTGACTGGAGGCCTCTTCACGACCAACAGTCATGCGTGAGATATTCACGCCATTACTTCCAAGTGTTGTACCAAGGGCTCCTATAACTCCGGGAACGTCATTGTTATAAACCAGAAGCATTGGGCCTGAAGCCTGAGCTTCCAGACGGAAAGTATTGAGACGAACCAAACGAGGTTCGTTTTTCCCAAATACTGTACCGACCAGCTCATTTTCTCCTTCATTGGTCACAACTTTTATTTTGAGGACATTGACAAAATCACTGGAACTGTCACTCTTTGATTCTACCACACGAATCCCGCGATCTTTTGCTATTACAGGTGCATTAACATAGTTCACGGCATCTTTTAGAATCGGTGTGAAAAGTCCTTTTAGAAAAGCAACGGTTACAGGGCTGGTATTGAGTTCAGCAAGTTCTCCTGAATACTCAATCTCAACTTCCTTCACTCCACCTTTTGCAATCTGCATGTGAAGAGAGCCAAGCATTTCTCCGAGGTTCACATAAGGACCGACCTGGGCGAGAACATCATCACTCACCGATGGCACATTTACGGCATTGGTGACCACACCCTTGTTCAGATAATCAGCGACCTGCTCAGCGATGGCTGTGGCTACATTTTCCTGTGCCTCGCTGGTTGATGCGCCAAGATGCGGGGTACAGATGAAATTCTTAAGAGCAAGTAAAGGACAATTTTCTTTCGTGGTGGGCTCCTGGGCAAAAACATCAAGAGCAGCACCTGCAATTTCGCCATCAACCAGTGCTTTGTAAAGTGCCTCTTCATCGCAGACGCCACCACGGGCGCAGTCAATGAACATCGCATCTTTTTTCATGTTTGTGAAAAATTCCGTGGAAAGCACATTGGCAGTGTCTTTGGTCAAAGGGACATGCACAGTAATGTAATCTGCACGTTTCGCCAGTTCCTCAACACTTACCAGCTCAACACCCAGTTTCTCAACCAGCTCTGCAGGCATGTGGGGATCATAGGCAATGACTTTCATTTTCAAACCCTGGGCACGACTGGCAGCAATCGCTCCAATACGGCCAATACCAAAGATACCAAAAGTCTTCCCGGTGATCTCACGTCCCATGAAACTCTTTTTCTCCCACTTTCCATCTTTCATGGATGCTGTTGCCTGGGGGATATTACGGGAAAGGGACATCATCATGCCAATGGCATGCTCAGCTGCTGTTGTGGCATTTCCATCAGGGGCATTCATCACAACAATACCCTTCTGGCTGGCAGCAGGAATATCCACATTATCAAGCCCGATTCCTGCGCGCCCAATAACTTTCAGATTTTCTGCAGCATCAATAATCTCGGCAGTGGCTTTGGTTGCACTTCGGACAACGAGACCATCATACTCACCTATAATCTTTTTCAGTTCTTCTGGTGGCAATCCGGTTTTCACATCAACCTGCAGCCCGGCATCTACAAGGATTTTCTCTCCCAGAGGAGACATGTTATCACTGATCAGTACCTTCATTCCAACTCCTTCTATTTCCTGAAATTCAAAAATTATATATGAGCATATTTATCTGCTCCGCATAGTATCTTATGAGACAAAAACTCTAAACTATAACGAGTTCAAGCAAAGAGAACAACAAAAAATGTTTACAATTTCTCGTACGTTGGTGCAGCCATTTCAGCCACACTGTATCAATAGCTATTGAACAATCTGGTTGAAAACGATATACATCAGGCATATTATAGAACCTAAATCCTGCACTTCAAAAAATGAGAAAAATTTATTTATTTCAAATAAAAATGTTATTGCGATATGTACTGACAGGTCAACTCATCGTTTGGGTTAAGTGAATTTTTCTCATTTTCTTTGCCCTTCGGGATCGGCAAATTTACCGAATAGGCATCGTTATCAATGGCTTGAAGTATACAAATACGTCTGCACCATTGATGCCTTGCATCTCCGGCGAACTTGCCAATTGCAGGATTTAGGTAGAAGTCCTTCGCCCGGTAATTCGTTTTAAACATTATACATAAGGTTTTTTCCATGACTGAAACACGTTTAAGATTTCCACCAAGCCCCACCGGTTATCTTCATATAGGTGGCGCCAGAACAGCGCTTTACAACTGGCTCTACGCAAAAAAAACCGGCGGCAAGCTCATCCTCCGCATTGAAGACACTGACGCTGAGCGTTCCACTCAGGAATCCATTCAGGGAATTCTTGACGGATTGGAATGGCTTGGCATTGACTGGGATGAAGGGCCCTATTTCCAGACAGATTTTGATGCCGATCATGTGAATGCTGCAAAACAACTACTGGAAGAAGGTAAAGCCTATAAATGTTTCTGTACTAAAGAAGAACTCGATGCCAAACGTGAAGCAGCACAGGCTAACAAAACCACTTATGGATATGATGGAACCTGCCGGAATCTGACCCCTGACGAAGTGGCCGAAAAAGAAGCTGCAGGACTTCCTTTTGTCGTTCGTTTTAAAGTCCCTGAAAAAGAAGGTATCTTAAGTTATGAAGACAAGGTACTTGGTCAGATCAAATCGAACTACAGTGAGATAGAAGATTTTGTCATTGTCCGCTCTACCGGTAAGCCATTATACCTGCTCTGCAATGTGGTCGATGACATCCGGGACAGAATCACACATATCATTCGTGGTCAGGATCATATGACTAATACCCTTCGTCAGGTACTTTTATATGAGGCCCTTGACGCTCCTGTCCCGGTCTTTGCCCATATGCCGCTGACGCTTGATCTTAAAAAAGCAAAAATTTCCAAGCGCAGCCACGGCGAAATTGTAGCAGTCCACTTTTATAGAGATCACGGATTTATCCCCTGGGCATTTTCAAATTTTCTTGTTCTGCTTGGCTGGTCGTCGGGCGATGATACGGAAATCTTTTCAAAAGATGAACTGATCCAGGCATTCAGCCTTGAACGAATCAACAAATCCAATTCGACTTTCAACTACCGAAAAGGTGATGCCAAGTTTTTCACGGATCCCAAAGCCATTGCTATAAATGAACATTACCTGCGGACCATGCCGGTAGAAGAACTTGCGCTCCTGGTAAAACCATTTCTTGAGACGGAAAATCTTTGGGATGACTCATATGATGGAGAAAAGAAAGAATGGTTTCTACAGACACTTGATCTCATAAGAGATCGTTTTCACACTCTTACTGACTTTGCAGATCTTGGGCGTGCCTATTTTTCTGATGATTTTCCGATTCAGGCAAAACCACTGAAAAAAAATATTCTTAAACATGAGGGGTTGAAAGAATGGTTACCCATGCTGGCTGACCGCTACGAGGCATTGACTGAATTCAACCTTGAAACCGCTGAGCAGACTGCCAGAGACCTTGCCACAGAACTTGATGTAAAGCCTGGTGTAATTATTAATGGTATGCGAACCGTGGTGACCGGTCAACTTGCAGGTCCTTCCATGTTTGATATTTTAGTTACCATTGGCAAAGAAAAAGTAGTACAGCGATTGCGCAACAGTCCAAAACTTTACCAGGTATAAGCAAAAGAGAAAACAATGAGCAATTCAGAGCCAAACACAGAAAAACCACTTGATTTTATCAGACAGATTGTCACTGAAGACCAGAAGACAGGTAAACATGCAACACCTGTTACCCGTTTTCCGCCTGAGCCAAACGGATTCCTCCACATTGGACATGCGAAATCAATCTGCCTGAATTTTGGTATTGCCAATGAGTTCAATGGACGCTGTAATATGCGTTTTGATGATACTAATCCCAGTAAAGAAGAGTCCGCATATGTGAAATCCATTCAGGAAGATGTGAAATGGTTGGGTTTCAGCTGGGGTGACAATCTTTTTTATGCCTCTGACTATTTTGAAAAACTCTACGAATTCGCGCTGGAGCTTATCCGCCGGGAAAAAGCCTTTGTCTGTGATTTGAGCTCTGAAGAAATGCGAGCTTATCGCGGCACACTCACTGAACCTGGAAAAGAAAGCCCATATCGCAATCGTTCGGTTGAAGAAAACCTTGAACTGTTTCAGGCTATGAAAAATGGCGATTTTGAAGAAGGCAGCCATGTCCTGCGGGCAAAGATTGATATGGCATCACCCAATCTTAATATGCGTGACCCGGTAATTTACCGAATCATGAAAGTCGTTCACCATCGGACAGGTGATAAATGGTGTATCTATCCCATGTACGACTACACCCATTGTCTCTCTGATGCCATTGAAGAGATCACTCATTCTCTCTGCACCCTCGAGTTTGAAAACCATAGACCGCTTTACGACTGGGTCCTGGATACCCTTGAGACACCAGTCCATCCCCGGCAGATTGAGTTTGCTCGTCTGAATCTCACTTATACGGTGATGTCTAAACGCAAACTCATGCAGCTGGTTCAGGAAGGTCATGTGAGCGGTTGGAATGATCCACGGATGCTCACAATCTCAGGACTCAGGCGTCGAGGGTATTCACCTGCATCCATCCGAGACTTCTGCAAAGAAATCGGCATAGGAAAAAAGGAAAGCTGGATAGACATGGGTGTACTGGAAAATGCGGTACGCAATGATCTGAATACTACAGCGCCAAGGGTTATGGGAGTACTTGATCCCCTCAAAGTCGTTATCACCAACTATCCGGAAGATAAGATTGAGGAGATTGAGGCTAGGAACCATCCACAAAACCCCGACATGGGATCACGGATGCTTCCATTTTCCCGCGAAATCTTCATTGAGCGCACTGATTTCCTGGAGAATGCGCCAAAGAAATTCTTTCGCCTTGATATCGGCAGAGAAGTCCGTCTTCGGTACGCCTATTTCATCACTTGTGTCTCAGTTGTTAAAGATGAAACCAGCGGGGAAATTCTGGAGTTACATTGTACGTACGACCCTGAAACATACGGTGGAAATGCACCCGACGGACGCAAAGTAAAAGGCACCATCCACTGGGTCGACGCCAGACATGCAGTAAAATGTGAAGTGCGCCTCTATGATCGACTTTTTGAAGTGGAAAATCCCGATGTCGACAAAGATGTGGATTTCAAGGAGCACTTAAACCCGGATTCCCTCACTTCTATAAAAAACAGTCTGGTTGAGCCATCACTTGCTGATGCAGAACCCGGCACATGCGTTCAATTTGAGCGACAAGGCTATTTCTGTATCGATTCCATGAATTCAAAACCAGGAAATCTTGTTTTTAACCGAACTGTAAGTCTGCGGGACTCCTGGGCAAAACGGAAAAAATAATAATACAACTTTGGCCAAAAGAGCCGATAAATAGGTTGATACTGATCCGACAGATTAGCAGAGACCACTCTCATCACATTTCTGCAGGTATCTATTTCTTTGTTCCAGTCAAAAAAAAGTTCAACAGGACAGGGGCCTGGATATTCATATTCAGACTTCCTGTTGAACTTTTTTCAGGATTACGCTGGAAAGACAGAACTTTTCAAATCACGCTTTTTATTAAGTCATACTTGTACTTTCACTTCCGGGCAATCGTAACAGATAATTTTTTATCTTTTCCCGGCTGGCTGGCAAGATCATTCAGACAAACCCCTTCAGACAGCATCTCACTGGCAGAAGGCGCAGATGTGTCATATACATATTTTTTTTCACCTCAGCCTGAGGAACAGCAATGCCTTCTCCCATCATCTCTTCAGTTGATGGGATCGATTTATCACCACAATATCTTCTGTTACTTTCTGGATGCGAAGGAAAAGATATTCCTTCTGCCATCAACTCTTCCACACCTGGGTCGGCAGAATTGGCGACAACTGGTGAAAACACCATTGATACTCCAAATATCATACAGCATGTAGCAGTGGCAATTGTCTTTTTTTTCAATACGTTCATAGCATTTACTCCTGATTTTAATTATTAAAATTACTTATCATCCCATATCTGAAATGCTATGCTAGTACAATGTAAAACATAATACTTCGCATTAATGGCGGGACGTGTTATAATTGTTCCAAAACCATGGGAATAATTATGGCACCGAGATAC
>DQTH01000025.1 GCA_015662865.1 Desulfocapsa sulfexigens | reverse complement strand
TGATCGGATTATGTTAAAAACGGTATATTGCTAAATCAAATGGCCTATATACCCGTTTTCAAACTACAACGAGGCTTGCTTCGGGAATTGCTGACCAAATAATGCTTTACTGGCCATTCTCAGCTTTTTATGCAAAGTGAGAGCTGTATCATCTTCAGCAATCATCACTTCCTGCTGCCCGACGATATCACCATCATCAGGTTTTTCCGTCATGTAGTGCATGGTGACACCTGTCTGTTTTTCACCATTTAGCAGAACCCAGTTAACCGGACATCGCCCGCGGTATTTAGGTAGAAGAGAGCCGTGCAGGTTCAGGCATCCATGTCCGGGTATGGCAAGAATTTCCTTACCGACCAATGATCTGTAATAAAAAGAAAAAATAATATCCGGTTTAAGCTTTCGAATTCTTTCCACCCAGAGAGGATGATTAATATTATCTGGCGCGAACACCTGCAGCCCCTCTGATGAAGCGTACTCAGCGACAGAATCAAACCAGAGGTTTTCATTGGGATCGTCAGTGTGAGTAAATACTGCCTGCACATCAAACCCGAAATGAAGCAGAGCTTTTATCCCTTCACAGCCAATGTTATGAAAGGCAAGAACAACTGTTTTCATAAGAGTTTTCCATTTCCGGATTAACCGGTGTTGTAAAATTTTCAATGTCCCTGGCTAGGCTTCCTGTTTCATGAAAATTTTCATTTACAGATTGCTTTCCTGAAACTGATTGCGCTGTTTGAAATCCACTCACTTCCTGAACAAAATACCTGGGTCTGCCCCGTACATCTTTATAAATTCTGCCGATATACTCACCAAGCATTCCAAGGCCAATGAACTGCGTTCCAATAAAAATGAAAAGTACAGCAAAGAGAGAAAAAACCCCTTCTGCTGCCCAGTCTGCACCTCTTGCAAAACGCATTATGATTAAGAAAAAACCAAACCCGACACCACTTGCCGCAATTAAAGTTCCAACAATAGAAAGGAGCCGCAGAGGAAAAGTGGACATGGCTGTCAACAGATCAAACTGCAGGGATATAAGCTTAAAAAAAGAATACTTGGATTCTCCTTGCCTGCGAAGCTCATGCGCTACTTTTATTTCTGTTGTATTGCGGGCAAAAGAGTTGGCCAGTATAGGAATAAAAGTGGAATTTTCAGAGCATTTGAGCATGGCGTCCACAATAGGACGGCTGTAGGCCCTTAACATGCAGCCGTAATCATGCATCATCACACCAGTACTACGACGAACCAGTGAATTCACCATGGATGAAGCAAGACGTCTGAAAAGAGAATCCTTACGATTTTTACGAACTGTGCCAACAACATCGTATCCCTTGTCCATTTCCCGAACAAGATTTGGAATTTCTTCCGGCGGATTCTGCAGATCAGCATCAAGGGTTATCAAGGTTTGGCCACGGGCCTGTTCAAACCCTGCAAAAACAGCGGCATGCTGTCCATAATTTCTATTTAGAAAAACAGAGACAACAGGTTCTTCTCTCTTGGCAAACCTGCGAAGTTTTTCGGTGGAACCATCCATACTGCCGTCATCAACCAGAACGATCTCAAAAGGCCGATTGGTCTTATCACAGGCTGCCAGGCATCGTTCCAGTAATTCCTGGATATTTTCTGTTTCGTTAAAAACAGGAATCACAATGGATAATGCAATATCATTCATTTGCTGAGGATCTCCTTAATTACTCTCACAACAGTAGCCACATCTCTCACATTCATTGAAGGGAACAAAGGGAGGGAACAGATTCTTTTTGAATTCCATTCTGTTGCAGGTAGAGAACCCGCTTTAAGATTTAACGTCTCCAGATAGTATTTTTGTTCGTGTACTGCCCGGAAATGGATTCCACTGCCAATACCAAGTTGCTGTAATCTTGCCATGAACGTATCTCTGCTCATATTGGTTGCATCAATATCAAGACGAACAATAAAGAGATGCCAGGAATGTCTCATATCCCATGCCCACCGAGGAAGTTCCAGGGGATTGATCTCATCAATATCAGCCAGCAGCCTGATATATCGTTGTGCAAGTTCTGTCCTCCGAGCAATAAACTCTTCCAGACGCGCCAGTTGTGACAGCCCGAGTTGAGCCGCAATATCTGTCATATTGTACTTATAACCGGGCTCTAGAACCTCGGCCTGAGGACTTCTTCCCTGTTGAATTCTGTCATGTGCATCAACACCCAGACCATGGAATCTCAGGCTTCTAATCCGCTCAAGAAGTCGCCGGTCATCTGAACAAAACATGCCGCCTTCACCTGTTGTCATGTTTTTTATGGGATGAAAAGAAAAAATTACTGTGCCCCTTGAGCCAATTTTTTCACCCATATATTCAGTGCCCACACCATGGGCTGCATCCTCTACCAGTGTAATGCCATGTTTTTTAGCAAGTTTGCGGATCGGTTTCATCTGCACAGAGGCTCCTGCAAAATGTACAGGGACTATTAATTTTGTACGTTGATTCAGGCATGGCTCAATGGTTTCCCGGGTTACCATCATGGTTTCCCTGTCAATGTCGGCAAAAACAGGAGTCGCTCCTGAGAGAACAATCATGTTTACTGTTGAAACCCATGTCATTGAAGGAGTCACAACTTCATCTCCCGGGCCAATCGCCAAAGCCTTAAGTAAAAGATGCATTCCACCAGTTGCTGATGAAAGCGCCACTGCACTATGCGCTCCGCAATACTCACAGAACTTTTGTTCAAACTCTGCAGTCTTTGGTCCTGTTGTAATCCAGCCGCTGCGTAAAACATCGGCAACAGCTTTTATTTCATCTTCGCTGATCTCAGGTCTGGAGAATGGCAGGAATGTTTCAGTGCTCATAATTAATAAATATTTGGGTAACCAACCACAGGGTGTGCAACCAGTTGGAATAACTCCAGTCCTATAAGCGATTACATATTTTGAATTGGTCTGATTTCATTTGAAACAGCTTACACAGGCATCATGAAGAAATGATGAAGAGGAGTGAATTCTAAATTTTATCTTTCCCGAGAAATCTTCACTGTTTCTTCATGTAGTGAAGGTATTCTTAAATGGTGATCACAGATCTCCCCATACAAAATAACTGGAGAACACAATGAAACTGAAAACTCTACCTGGCCTGGCACTAGTCCTGCTTTTAGCCACCTGTATTTCTACATACGCGGCAAATCGGAATTTCATCAGCTCAATAAAAGTAAATGGTTTTGATGATGAAAAACAATATCTCCGCCTTGTAAAACTGGATACCTCGAATGCTGCAAAAATTGTAGAGGAACTGGATATTGGAAAAGTAACTTCTGTTGAACTGGAGACGGAAAATGGCTATCTGGTCTATTCAGTGGAACTGGTCAAGGAAAACGACAACAACGAAATAGAAGTGCTGATTGATCCGGTCAAAGGCGATATTCTTCTGATCGATGAAGAGCCGAGCTGTAACAAAGTAAGTGCAAAACATTGAATAGATACCTGCCATTAATCATATGCGGTGTACTGCTGAATGCCCTGGCTCAGCTGACCCTGAAACAGGGTATGCTGAGAATTGGAGAATTCAGCTTTAAACCCGCTGAGATTTTCAGTGCTTTTGTTGGTGCATCCACGAACCCCTTTATTCTTGCCGGACTTGTCTGTTATATTATCAGTGTGGGGGTGTGGCTGCTGGTTCTCTCAAGGGTAGAAGTTAGCTACGCCTATCCCTTGCTGTCCATCGGATACATTGTCACTGCCTTTGCAGGATTTTTCTTTTTCAAAGAAGGCATGGATGCGACACGCTGGGCAGGAATTATTGTAATCTGTCTGGGTGTCTGGCTGATCACCAGAACAGCTTGAATCAATTGGCTGATGTGGAAAAAAATCAGACTGTTTGGGATAAATAATGCGAATCCTGGTTGTAGACGACGAACCGGAACTACTGGAACAGATAGGCCGGGCACTTATTGAGCAACAGTATAACGTTGACATGGTGGCAGATGGCGAACAGGCTCTGGACAGACTTTTTGGTGATCCATATGACCTGATACTGCTGGATATCATGCTGCCTGTTATGGATGGATTTGCTGTGTTGCAGGAGATGCGAACAGAGAACATCAGCACCCCGGTTCTCATGCTGACAGCCAGAGGTGAAATAAAAGATCGGGTAAAAGGGCTGGATCTTGGTGCCGATGATTATCTGGCAAAACCATTTTCCATGGCAGAACTGATGGCCCGTGTTCGTGCATTACTGCGGCGCAGCAGCGAAAACGGCTCTTCCCTTTTACAGATTAAAGATGTTAGGCTGAACACAACAACCCGTGAAGTCACTGTCAACAATCAGCCTGTTGTTCTGACCCCCAAGGAATTTTCAATTCTGGAGTTTCTCCTGTATAATAAAAACAGAGCTGTATCCCGCTTCAACATTGCTGAACATGTGTGGGGTGATGAGTTTGATCCATTCACCATGTCAAATAACATTGATGTGCACATGAAAAATCTGCGCAGAAAAATTGAAGACACTAAAGGAATACTGATTAAAACAGTTCGAGGTGTCGGATACATGATAGAAGATGAAACTTAGTTGAAAATACGCAATAAAATAACATTGATGATCACTGCTGCAGGACTGCTCGCCAGCCTCACATTCTCAGCAGCAGTATATTTTGATCTGGCTGACGAACCCATTGAACTGATTGATACTGAACTTGACAATCACGCCCATGGAGTATTGGCAGGACTGAATCTGACAGATAATTCACCGGGTATCCCTGAAACGGTCCGCACCTGGCTGGACAAATTGTACTGGATTAAAGTTTTTGATAAGCAGCAACAGCTTATCTATTCATCAGATATGGTTTCCCTGGTTGACCTCCCCTTTAAACAGAACAGTAGCGGATATACTGTTAATACATCCATCTTGAAAAGCATTGTTGTGCCTGATGAGGAAACAGGTACGGATAAAGACCAGGACCGCTCGGCCTTTCGGGTTCGCATCCTGAATATTGAAGCTGATGGACAAAATTACACAGTGCAGATCGCACGCCCAATGGACAGATCAGATGAACAGATGAAAGAGCTGCTGACAGCCCTTCTTATGGGATTTGGCGGATCTGCTCTGGTCCTTATCCTGATTGGATACTTTGTCGCAGGACGGATCTTAGAACCAATCAGCACCATTAACAAAACAGCTAAAATAATTAATGACAAAACACTGGATAAACGAATCCCCCTTGGTAAAAATCACGACGAATTATATGAATTGTCATCATCATTCAACACCATGTTTGACCGTTTGCAGTACTCTTTCATCAGGCAGAAAGAATTCATTGCCAATGCATCACATGAGTTAAAAACGCCCATCACCATGCTGCGACTGTTTTTTGAAGATTTCATGCAAAATGAAGACTTCTCCCCCCGCAACACAAGAAAAACTTATTAAGCACAACAAAACACTTTTCCGCATGGATCGACTGGTTAAAAACCTGCTTGATTTATCAGCCTTGGAACTTAAGACATCATACAAACCCGATTATTTTAATCTGAAAGAACTTGTAGATCTTGTTTTTGAGGAGTTTGCTGAGTTAATCGAGGCAGCAACCATACAGTTATCTGTTACTGTACAGGAAGAGATTATCCTTTTTGCAGATAGGGAAAAGATAAGACGATTGCTCATCAATATCATCGATAACAGTATCAAATATAATGTTGATAAAGATGGCTTGATTGCTTTTAAAGCCACCATTGAAGATAAATATTGCCTAATCGATCTTTACAACAGCGGCCCTGGAATTCCTAAGGATGAAACGGAAGCCGTCTTTTCCCAGTTTTACAGAATCGAGAAATCCAGATCCACTGCACATGGTGGTTCAGGGCTTGGCCTTACCATTGTCAAACAGATTGTTGAACTCAACAACGGTGAGGTTAAGATAGTGAGCGAAGCAGATAAAGGAACACATATTCTCGTAAAACTACCCTTAACTGCCTGAAAAACGTCTTAATAAGGGTGTTGCAAAGAATAGTGTAAAATTCAATTAAAACAATAGAATAAAGCATAAAAGCCACTATAATAGCGGGTGTCC
>DQTH01000223.1 GCA_015662865.1 Desulfocapsa sulfexigens | reverse complement strand
TTCCGGAGCGATAAATTGCGGGAAATAGCCTTGTATCATACGCTTGGTAATTTACCTGTCCCTGAAATCACCCACAGATTTGTTTGAAGAGGCTAAGATAATACATAAAGCAGATAGCCGCGGCAGCGCAGAACATGGCTGGCTGCACAGTTTTCATACATTCAGTTTTGCAGACTATTATGATCGCGAGCGTATGGGTTTTGGGAAGCTGTGGGTTCTTAATGATGATGTGGTGCAGGCGGGGCAGGGGTTTGGCACACATTCCCATGATAATATGGAAATCATTTCGATACCTCTGTCCGGTTCCCTGCGCCACGAAGACAGCATGGGCAATAGCTATGTTATCCGTACGGGCGAGATTCAGGTGATTTCGGCAGGGTCTGGTATTACTCATTCGGAGTTCAACAATTCAGACAGCGATGAGGTCAATTTTCTGCAGATCTGGGTCATGCCCGCAAAGCAGGACGTGAGGCCACACTCTGACCAGAAATATTTTGATCCGGCGGCTGCCACAAACCGGTTTCAGCTTGTTGTTTCTCCAGATGGCCGTGATGGTTCACTGGTTATCAACCAGGACGCCTATTTCTCCCTGGCCTTTATCGGAAAGGGAGAAACAGTGACCTGCGATATCCATACTCCGGGCAATGGAGTCTATTATTTGTACTGGACGGCGAGGTCGAGATTGCTGGTGAGCCACTGCAAAAGCGCGATGCCATCGGCTTGGAGAATAAGGATAAGGTCATTGTTTCTGCAACCCGGAAAAGCCGGATCCTGTGCATGGAGGTTCCCATGCACTAACCTGCCTTTGCATTGCTTCTATCAATGATCAGGGATTACCTGATTATTTCTTGACCAGTTATGGTATGTCAAACCTAAAGCCGGTTATCATCAAAGTAATTATCCCAGGTTTTATCCAGAATCCGTCTGGCTTCGACAATTGATTTAGCTTTGATAATCCCGTTGTGTTCCTCAACGAGATTGAGTCGTAACAATTTGTCGATGGCATCATTCACTTCAAAATCCATTGGGCAGCTAAGGGTTAGCTGGAACCATTTTTCAATGACGTGATCCAGTGCGGCCATGTCCAGATCTTCGTCTTGGGTCAGAAGGAAGTAATAGGCCAGCATGGCTTCTTTAAATTCCTCTTCTTCGGCAGCATCAATCAGGTGGTGAAATACGCCCTGATTATTATCCAGGTTTTTAAAGTAGAGACTGTCGGTGAGAGCTTTCATAAATTTAATTTTACGATTTTTAAATTTATTGAACTGTTTGAACAGGAATCCGCCCAAAGTTCCAAGCCCAATCCCCAGGGCAATTAAATGTTTCTGCTGAATTATTACTTCGCGGTCCGTCAGTCCCAACCAGAAACTGATAAATGATCCGACTAGAAGAAGCGACGCGCCAAGCTTAGTGACCACTACTCCCACACCGCTGACGGCGGCCGGCAAGCCAATGATTAATTTATCGATGGTTTTCATGCGCACTTCACTGTTTGGAAACAGCATCTCAAGGTCGGCTTTGGGAACATTTCGAAACAGTTTTATGATGGTAGATCCGGGAGTGAAATTAATATTTTTCTGTTTTTTTGAAGCGAAATAATCAGCGTCCTTAAATTTTATGTAGACGGCTACCCTTTCATAATTGGTGAATTCAAAAGACTCTTTTTTTAGACCAAAATATTTCACCAGGGTTTCCTGTTTCCTGCTTTCACCGCGCATATAAAAAATAACATCCTCAAAGTCATTAAAATCGACCTCCAAACGAATCTTGAATAAAGATTCTTCAACAATCGCCTCTTTTAAATCTTTGGATGTAATTTGGCGGTAATTGGCAGACTTCAACAAGTCAGTCATTGTTTTGACTAATTTTTGCTGTAACTCTTCTTTTTCGTTCTGTGAATATTGCTGCACCATCCTGGTGTCAACATCCATATTGAAAGGTGCATAGCAGTCCTTGAGGGTTTCAAGAGTCTGGTGAAATTCGAAATGAAAAATACTTTCCAGGAGTCTGCAAAATGATTTAAAGGAATGTTGGTCATCAGTAGATAACTTTTCCTGGTCCAAACATATTTTGATGAGATCGGCTTTTCGAAAAGGAATGAATCTGTTACGGCTTGTTGTTGGTTTATTCATGCTAAACTCTATAATAAAAGCTGTAGGGAAGGGTGGTAGTGTCTACATAGTTATAGTTAGTCTGCTGCTGGCAATATGGTCTTGCCACAAAGAAGTGGAGTCGAAAAGATAAACAATTACATATTGCCAAGTAGATGCTGAATAATGGAAACTGCTGCAATGTTGGCTGTCTCAGCTTTCAAAATTCGTGGCCCGAGACTCAATATTGTAAACCCAGCCTGTTTTGCGGATTCCACCTCAGTGGCAGGAAATCCTCCTTCCGGGCCAAAGACAATCTGCAGACCATCATCTTTTGTCTGGACAGGGTGGGAGTGAAGAGAGTTTTCCTGTTTTTCCTCTTCCCAGAATAATATCTTCTGCACTGCGCCGTCCTGCTGTACTAGCATTTCCTCAAAAGAAAGAAAAGGCTTCAGTTCCATTTTGATGGGGTTGTTGCACTGCTTGCAGGCCTCTTCAATGATACGCTGCCAGCGGTCATATTTTGATGAAATTTTAGAGAGCTCTGTTTTTCTCAGTTGGCAGCGTTCACTGTAGTAGGGAGTGAATTCTGCAACTCCAAGCTCTGTGCATTTCTGCATGAGAAGCTCCATCTTCTGGCCCTTGAGTACGCTCTGGCAGATCCGCAGGGGGATGTCGTCCCGTTTTATATGAACACTGGACAACAGCTTTAATGTCAGCTGGCGGCCCAGGGAAATAATCTCGGCATCATGGATATTTCCTCTGCCGTCAAGCAGTTGCAGGGTGGTACCTTTGCCCAGCCGAAGAACTCGGGCAATGTGATGAGATTCCTGTTCTGAAAGAATTATTTCATCCCTGATGATAGTATCAGGATTTATGAAAAAACGTCGCATATCTGTTATTTTCCCTGGAATGGAGTTTATGTAGGCTTAAAGTATAGTTCCATAATATCAGGACTATCGAAAAAGAAAAGCAACAGATAATGGGGAATAATAGTTGCCTTCTACCTGTGAAAACGATAGCATTTATGTGTGACATCAGTAACGATAAAAAGTAGCCCATCCCTGAACGGTTTGTTGCGCCTGTTGTGCGGGATTCTTGATGCCTTATTTCATATAAGCAGTAATAAACAAGCTTTTATGGATTGAATTGTAAATCAGAATGTTTTCAACATCCACAAGGCACTTATACCCCCTTGTGGGGTATAATTTTGATTAATTATAGGAATTTTGCCAATATTCATGACAATACGATTTTCATTTTATTTTGCGCTGATTTCATTTCTTCTTGCCGGCACCTGTCTGGCCGAAAGTGAAATGTTCAAGCTCAGAAATCGTCGGGCCGTTGAGGTGTTGCCCATGGTTGAGGCTTTGTTGTCTCCACAGGGCAGGGCAGCTGCTGATAAAATCGGCAATATGATTATTGTAAACGACAGGCCTGAAGTTATAAAGGAAGTACGAAAACTCCTGCAGTCATCAGACCATCGAATGCCTCAGGTACGGGTACAGATTGCATTTGAGTCCAATGACAGCGACCGGGCAGGAAGTTCCGGAAAATCGGGCAGGCACCTTTCCACAGAAGATACCCGGTATCGCTATAAGAATTCAGGGCGAAGAAGCAGGGGGAGTTCGTTTATCATGGTCTCCTCCGGCAGCAGCGGATATATTCGTATGGCCCGTGAAGTTCCGGTAACAGATATTTGGATAAGTCTCTGTAGTCGTAATGGTGTACCATACCTCTTGGATGGTATGAAAACCATTGAAACCGGGATGGAAGTATCTCCGGTTGTAGTAGGTGATCAGGTGATTGTTACTGTTACACCGCGAATCAGCTGGCGGAAGCGTGGCAAAACAGGCAGCTATCGTTTTGTTGATGCAGCGACAAGAGTGACCATTCCAAGATCAGAATGGGTTGATCTTGGCGGGATAAGAACTGTTTCGGAAAACAGGAAAGATATACTGGGAATCATCTTGTCCACAGGTGAATCCAGTAGTGAAAGTGGCCTTTATATGAGATTAAAGGCTGATATAACTGAGTGAGGAGAATACATGTCAGCAGAAGAACGCAGACACCATGAACGGTTTTCCATGGAGATACAGGTGAAAATGACCGCTGAAACATGGTCTGGAAAAACACCTATGATGGAATTTCTGACAGCCAACATTAGCGCTGGTGGTGCTTTCATTGAAACAGATGCTCCTTTACCTTTAGCCAGTAGAGTGCGTCTGGAGTTTTTACTTGCTCTTGAAAATCTGGAAGCTCTGAAGTTCATAGTGTCTCTGGAAACTCTCAAGGCCTGGAAGGGGAAAAGGGTATGGATCAGCGCTTCCGGTATTGTTGTCCGGCATGAAACAGACGGCATGGGCATCATGTTTGATGAAAATTATCAGATTAATCCCATGGTTACCTCTGACGATGGAGAAAAAAAGGAAGCTTGATGGATTCGTAGAAACTCGCCATTTTCTATTTTAACTTTTTACGATTTTATCAAAGCTTTATCTGTTAAAAAAACTTCAGACCTGCCTCACGCAGACGAAAGGTAAATTTTTAAGATACCCTTAACTGGATTTACTCAGGTGGAGAGCCGCCCATTCATCCCGCTGCTTTCTGCCTTCCAGTGTAAAACCATGCTTTTCAAACAGGCGACCTATGTTTTCTTCCTGTTCGCCGTGAAGTATCCCGGATAGTACCAGATTGCCGTTTTTTTCCAGAAGTCTGTGGAAATCGCCAGCCATTGTCAGGAGCACATCATGGATGATGTTGGCCACGATGAGACTGAAACGCTCTTCTATTTCCCCAAGCGGAGTAAGTGTTACTTCCATTGTTGGGCTGAGATTGTTCAGCGCTGCATTTTCAGTGGCTGCCCGGACAGCTTCGGGATCATTGTCAATACCGAGCACCCGCTCAGCCCCGAACAGTGTGGCTCCCATCCCAAGAATTCCGGTTCCGGTTCCCACATCAAGAACGCGACACCCATTGTTTGATAAGAGAATCTGTCTGATAAAATCCAGAGAAAGGCTTGTGGAGGCATGGTGGCCGGTTCCAAATGCCATGCCCGGATCCATGACAATTACCTTTTCCCCCTCTTTTGCCGTGTAGTGTTCCCAGGTCGGAGCAATTACCAGCCCGGAAGTGATTACAAAGGGTTTGAAATGGACTTTCCAGTTACTTGACCAATCCTGATCTTCCAGACGTTCCCAGGAAATCTCTGGCTGTTCAACCTGAAAAATCTTCGCTAGTTCATTGAGATATGCTTCGAGTTTGTCTTGCAGATCCTTGCGTGTCTGCTTGTCTGGGCTCTGATCTTCCAGAAAAACATTGAGGCAGAGACCCGGCTTATCGCTCTCCACTGCCTGCTCTACTCCGGCTCCCATTACACCAACCAGATAATCGATAATGGCATCTTCCAGAACCGGAACCATTGTGATCCGGGCTTTGAGCCAGTAGGGGGCGCTTTTATTGTCAGTCATAAGTCTTTCTCGTTTTTGTCTCTGAACGCTTTTGGCGAACAATTGACCGTAAATCAATTTTAGTTATACATCTTATCAGCAATACTTCTTGACAAGGTACAACATCCTGTTATTTTTAATCTGACCAAGAAGCACCCTACCATTTACCAGAGAGATACCCAATGGAACATATAATACATTTTTTACCCGATGACGTCCATGTCACTGTTGAAAAAGGAGAAAATCTGCTGACTGCAGCAGCATCGGCAGGTGTCTATATTCATGCCTACTGTGGTGGAGACGGGGTTTGCGGAAAATGTAAAGTTAAACTGGAGCAGGGAGATGTAGAATCCGACAGTGCTGCCAGCCTGAAACAGAATGAATATGACGAAGGTGTGCGCCTGGCCTGCAAGTCAAAAGTTGTTTCCGACATAACAGTGCGTATTCCAGACATGGTGAAATCTGATGGAAAGGCATTGAAACGTGCGCCAAAAACCACCAGATCCATTTCTGCCAGATCACTTGATTCACTGATTGGTAAATGGGATGTGGATCCACCGGTGAGGAAAGTTTTTCTGAAGATACCTCCACCAACCCTTGCAGACAATATTTCAGACATGCAGCGTTTGATGCGGGCCCTCAAAAGTTTGAATCCTGACAGTCCTGAGCCCAGTTATGATCATCCGGAGCTTATTCATGAGCTGTCACTGATTCTTCGTGAAGCGGATTGGGATGTCACTGTGATTCTTCTGCACGGAAAAGGAAAGGATGAGCCGGATCGGATTATTGCCGTGGAACCGGGAGACACAACGGATCGTCTCTATGGTCTGGCTGTTGATATCGGAACCACAACCTGTTCCGGAGTTCTGATTGATCTGAACAGCGGTAAAATTATTGCTGAAGGATCAGGGTACAATGCACAGATCGGCTACGGTGAAGATGTTATTTCACGTATGATCTATTCTCAGCGTCCGGGCGGTCTCAAGGGTTTGCAGGAAAAGGTCATTTACACCATCAATAATATCATTGAAGAGGTGTGTAAGAAACAGATTATCAGTCCCAGTGATATCAGCTATATAATGACTGCCGGTAATACGGTGATGGCCCACCTGATGCTGGCCATTAACCCCAAGTTTTTACGGGAAGCGCCCTATGTGCCAAGTGTCAGCCAGTTTCCACTGACCAAGGCTGCGGGCCTCGGAATCATGGCTCATCCTTCGGTGAGAATGTTCCTCTATCCCTGTATTTCCTCCTATGTGGGTGGGGATATTGTGGCTGGTGTTCACGCCTGCCAGATGCAGAAAAGTGAAGAAATTTCGCTATTTATCGATATCGGAACCAATGGTGAAATTGTGATTGGCAACAAGGACTGGATGGTCTGTGCAGCCTGTTCTGCCGGTCCTGCTTTTGAGGGCGGTGGTATTCAATACGGAATGCGGGCCAGCCAGGGAGCCATTGAAAATTTCCAGATTCACCCCGAAACATACGACCCGATGATTGTTACCATTGGTCATACCAAGCCGAGAGGTATTTGTGGTTCCGGGCTGATTTCGATTGTTTCCGAACTTCTGGAAGCCGGAGTCATTGATCCGCAGGGCAAGTTTAACCGCACCCTGGATCATCCGCGTATTCGTGAGGGAGAAGATCGCTGGGAATATGTTCTGGCCTGGGATCGCGACTCCATGATCGGAGAGGATATTGTTATTACCGAGGTGGATCTTGATAATCTGATTCGCGCAAAAGGTGCCATGTATGCCGGATATCAGACTTTGCTCGAATCCGTGGGCATGGGTTTTGGTGATCTTGACCGGGTTATTCTTGCCGGAAACTTTGGCGCCTATATAGACCTTGAACGGGCAATTTCCATTGGACTTCTGCCGGATATTGACAGGGATAAGTTTTTCTATATCGGCAATGCATCAATGCTCGGATGTCAGATAAGCCTTACAGATCATCGCCGTTTCCGTGAAAGGGTGGCTGTGCGAAGCCTTATGACCAACATGGAGCTTTCGGAGAATCCCGATTTTATGAATCATTATATGGCTGCTCTTTTTCTTCCCCATACGGATATGAGCCTGTTTCCTTCTGCTAAAAAACCAGGAAGAAGCGAATAGAGCGCTCTTAATTGACAGAAAGTTAAAAAAAGACTAAAATCATGTCCTTGTTCATAGAGAAAAGGATCGACTGAAAATTCAATAAATTAGATAGTTAAGGAGAAGACAATGTCTCAAACTGTTAAAGCAATCGCAGAAAGTATCAATATCATGGGAAATCGAAGTGGCGGCGCCATGAAAGATCGTACCCAGGGCCCTGTTCAGGAAATGGCCAAGGAAGAGGCTGGTGCCGGTGCTTCCTACCTTGATCTGAATATCGGACCGGCACGAAAAGATGGTACCGAACTCCTCCCATGGGTTGTTGAGACTGTTGAAGCGGTGGTTGACACTCCTCTCTGTCTTGATACAACCAATATGGATGCAATGGCAGCCGGTTTTAAGACTGTCAAAAACAAAGAACAGGCCCTGATGAACTCCATTTCTGCTCAGCCCGAGCGTATGGAGCAGATGATTCCTGTTGCTGCCGAGATGAAATGTGATGTTATCGCTCTTCTCTGGGGTGCTGATGGTATGCCCCGTGATTCTGCTGAACGTGCTGCCATGTCTGTTGATCTGATGATGGCACTCAATGAGGCTGGAATTCCCAATGAAAAGATTCTTTTTGATCCAATTGGAACCCCCATCACCCTTGGCGCAGACCAGATCAATGCCGGTCTGGAATTCATGATGATGCTGCCGGATATCGCGCCGGGAGCCGGCTCCACTGTTGGTCTTTCTAATGTTTCAAATGGTGTTGCTGATAATCTTCGTAAATACCTTGATCGTACTTACCTGATTATGCTCATGAAATATGGAATCTCCACCGCCATTGTTAATTCCTACGATGCAGAGCTCATGGCAATCTGTAAAGGTGAGCGTCAGGAGCATGTGGATATGGTTCATGCAATGATGGATGGTGATGATCCAGGTACTGCAGGTCTCTCTGAAGTAGCCCTTCAGCACTACAAGACCTATAAAGCACTTTCCGGACAGACGGTATTCTCCGAATCCTGGCTCGAGCTGTAAGGCCCGGGAGGACATAGTTTTGATGCCCTTCCTTGCTGAATCCGGGGAAGGGCATTTTTGTTTGGAGATCCGGATATGACAAAAATTCCAACCCATCATTTCATTTATGGTACCCTGATTGATTACATCACCGGCGAAGAACTCACTGATACCGATGATGAAAGATTTCGTCAGGATCTGTCTAAAATGATGGTAGAAGAACTGGGTTATGCCAAAGAGGAACTGGAACCCCGATGTTTCATTGAAAGCCTCTTTTCTACTCAGTTTGTGCGTTCCAACATTGAGCTTGCTGTCAGCCTGAAGGAGCATGGAAAAAAGTTCCTGATTATCCGTTATGGGCCGGGCTCTCTGGTGAGTCGGGAACGTTCTGCCATTGCAGCAGCCAGAGTGCTTGAAAAAGAGTATCGAATTCCTTTGGCTGTGGTGACAAACGGTCGGGATGCTGAACTGCTTGATACTGCCACAGGAAAAGTGCTTGCCACTGGAATGGAGGCAATCCCTTCCCGTAGTCAGGCAGAAGAAATGTTTGCAGAACTTAAGTTCCTTGATCCACCTGAAGGAAAAAAGAGGGAAGGTGAACTGCGGATTCTAAATGCCTTTGATCTGGAGATCTGCTGCCGAAGTTTTTAGTATCCGCCAGGATTTAGTCTGAAAAGGCATTTATCCGGCTGTAATTATTTTATAAGAAATCGTTTAATCCGTCATTCCCGCGCAGGCGGGTATCCATAAGGTGTTGTAAAGACTGGGCTCCTGTCAACACGGGAATGACATAAAAGCTGAATTTTGGATTTTCACGAGTCCATCAATTGTTACACTAACACCCCACAGGGGGGGTATAAGTGCCTTGTATGTATTAGTAACAAAAATATTAAACTCATAAAAGCTTGTTCTATTGCGGCTTATATGGAGTAAGGCACTAATATTTTTTTAATATGAGAGAAAGATCATGGGAATAGAAAATAAATGGACGAAAACAAGCTGGCAGCAGTACACAGCTCTTCAGCAGCCCAAGTGGCCGGATAAGGCAGCACACGATGCTGTGATTGGCGAACTTTCCCGTCTTCCTCCCCTTGTTTTTGCAGGTGAAATTCGTGATCTGAAAGCCATGCTGGCCAAAGCTGTTACAGGAGATGCCTTTCTGGTGCAGGGAGGAGATTGCTCTGAAGATTTTTCCCAGGTGACAGCCCCCAAGATCAGGGAAACATTGAAGGTTCTACTGCAGATGGCGGTTGTTCTTACCTATGCCGGTGGCAAGCCGGTAATCAAAGTGGGACGAATTGCCGGACAGTTTGCCAAGCCCCGTTCTGCTGATACGGAAATGGTGGATGGAGTTGAGCTTATGTCATATCGTGGTGACATGGTTAACAGCCCGGAACCAATTGAATCAGCCCGTATTCCTGATCCGAATCGTATGATGCAGGGTTATAACATGGCGGCTTCCACCCTGAATCTGTTACGCGCCTTTACCCGTGGCGGATTTGCTGCATTGCACCGGGTGTCCGCATGGAACCAGGAATTTGTTAAACAGTCTCCCATGGGACGAAGCTATGAACGACTTGGCAAACAAATCAATCAGGCTTTGCAGTTTATGGAGACCATAGGTATTGATTCCGACAGCCCGCAGATGAAGCAGGCGCAGTTTTTCACTTCCCACGAGGCATTGCTGCTCGGCTACGAGACAGCGCTAACCCGCGAAGATTCAATCCGCGGCGGCTGGTATGACTGCTCAGCTCACATGCTCTGGATTGGCGAGCGAACCCGGCAGGTTGATGGTGCACATGTGGAGTTTTTACGCGGTGTAAACAACCCAATTGGTGTAAAAATCGGGCCTGACTATGACCTTGATAATGTTAAACAGCTCATTGATGCCCTGAATCCCGAGAACGAAGCCGGACGCCTGACTCTGATTACCAGACTCGGAATGAATAATATTGAAAAGGTTCTGCCACCGCTTCTTCGTGAAGCCAAGCGGGAAGGCTATAATATTGTCTGGAACTGTGACCCCATGCATGCCAATACCTACACGGCAGAAAGCGGTCATAAAACAAGAAATTTCAACGATATCCTCTCTGAGATTACCTGCTTTTTTGAGACCCACTGGGCAGAAGGAACCATCCCGGGCGGTATTCATCTGGAGATGACCGGTGAGAATGTTACTGAATGTACGGGCGGTGCCAGAAACATTGTTGATGCTGAGCTTGCAAACAACTATCTGACCACCTGCGACCCACGTCTCAATGCAGAGCAGAGTCTGGAGGTTGCCTTTCAAATAGCAGACATGATCCGCAGCTAAAAAAAAGGCCACAGGCACCACATCTTCGTCTATTTTACTCTTTTCGCATAGTACTGCTATTGCGGAAAGAGTAAAATAGACGAACCTGCGGCACCTGTGGCCTTTTTTTGTTTATTCGCAAAGTGGTTCTAATTGAAATTCAGCAAAAAACGATTTTTTTGGTCACTGACAGCCTTGCTAAAACTGGATTCCCACCTTCGTGGGAATGACATATTGCCGATGGTGTCACTCCCGCGGAGGCGGGAGTCCAGAAGTTGACAGCTGAGTTTCGTTAATAGCAACAAAAGGTATTACTGTATTTTCCAGTCATCTTTTCTATGTCCAGAGCTGTTTCCTTTTAAACGATTCAAGACATCCCCAGCCACTCCCGTTATGAGTGCAAGTTACTCAACTTGGGCACTCGTGCAGCAAAATTGGCATAAATCGCTCCAGAATGTTGCCATAGTAAACG
>DQTH01000020.1 GCA_015662865.1 Desulfocapsa sulfexigens | reverse complement strand
TCTCAAATTCTTGAAGCGTGCGGGGAAAATTTTCTTCCATAACCCACTACACTACATGTAGTAGTCGCTGGAGTCAAGTGCATACCCCAGTTTATCAATTTAACTCAACAAGTAAGATTATTTCATATCCAGGAAAATCACCCGGCGCACACTCACGGGTTCAGTATTCTCTTATAGATCGAGCCGATATAGCTTAGCTTTTTCTTACGTAGTTGTCATATTTACCCTGATCCCGAAGCTCAAACAATTTATTTTCTTGAAGTACATCGTAGTAAGGTGCTATGGAGTCGCTGTGCATGGAATCAAGCAAATGTCGAGGGAAGGACTGAAAATCAATTTCCAATTCGTTATAGCCAAAGTATTCTTCATTAAAGGTTGATATCAGATTCAGGTGGCCCCACCTGGTCAGATAATAGATCACCATATCAGGCAGCAATGAAAAAATAGTCTCCTCCGGAAATGGATCTGGAAAGCTTGAATTCTGTAATTTTTTATTGGATAGAGTCTGGGTTTTATAAAAATTTTCCAGAAAAACTAGCTCTGAAGGCAGATCTATGGAAATACCAACCCAGTCAAGCATGCCTGCCAGTTTTTCCAGCAGATATTTTCCAACTTTCACTAAATTTTGTGGCGGATAAACATTATAGGGACGTTTCAGTTCATGGTATGAACGGATTGTGCAGATTAAGGTTGCAAGTTCCACCGGTTCCCTGTCAACAAAATGATAGATCTCACCAGAAAATTCCTCGCGATGATCAAGGACATGATGAACAAAATAGGGCAGTTTTCTGGCGTTCGAGTACGAATGATATGCACCCTTTTTAGTTATCACAAATGGCATTGCTTCATCGGCAATGGAAAAAAAGAGCCTGTGGAATCCCTGGATTTTATGATCATGCTTACCATATACAATTGCCAACCTGATAATTGTATAATCCAGACCGTACTTCTCCTTCATGACTCGAAGGGTTTTCTCTGTCATGACCTTGGACTTAGCGTAGTTACCAAGGTTGGGATAAAGGGGAAGGCAATCATCTTCTGACAGATTTTCACCGTCCGGCAGGGTAGCTGCAGAACTTATATGAATGTAGGGAATTTGTAATGCACAACAGACTCTGGCAAGATTAATGGCGCCTAGATAGTTGGTTTCAAGAGTTAACTGCGCACCGCTGTTCAAGGCAGCCATTGCGGCATTGATAACAAAATCAGGTTTTTTACGCCTGATATACTTTTTAATATCAATTGCGTTGCGGATGCTAAGTTTCTTGGAGTTCGGAGCAAAGACCTCTATGGTCTCCGGTGTATTTCTAATAAAATACTCACTGATGGCGCCACCAACAAGGCCGGTTCCGCCAAGAAGAACACCGGATCGGTTTTCTTTTTTCAGGTCATTTTTTTTTGATGTGAGCGCAGTCTTCATAGGGACAAAAGAGAAAGTCAGAAAAAAACATCTGTTAACGTTCCTTTTAAGACGCCAAAAATAAAGGAGGCCGCAACAAAGCTGTTACGATTTTCTGAATTTCAAGAGCATCATCCCGGCTTTGTGCTCGATGAAAAATATGACACCAGCCCCGATTATTCTATACAAAAAGTAAGAATATAGTCATGAAAACCTATAGTTAAATACACCACAAAAATAGAAAAGGTCAAAGAAAGACTTGGGATTTCAGGTGGGATTGTTGAAAGCAGACTGCTACATGTTGAAATTATTATCATAAAACATAAGAACTAAATTACATTCTTATGTGTCTTAAAATCCAATCTGCAGCTTCCAGCAGATCTTCAGCCTTATGATCCGGCTGAATTTCCTGATGAGGCCCGATGTACTGTTCATCTCCTCTTCCGTAACCAGTTCTTACCAGAATAGATTTGGCTCCGCAGTTTGCCGCAGTCTTGATATCGGACCATCTGTCTCCAACCACAAAGGACCGGGCAGGATCAAGATTCATTTCTCTTGCTGCCCGCAGGACAAGGCCAGGCTTGGGTTTCCGGCAATCACAGGTTTCGCGGAACCTTTCTTCTTTGGCTTCCGGATGATGTGGGCAGTAATAAATCCCATCAACATGAGCACCCTTCTCAGCAAGCAGCCTGCCCATTTTTTCATGAACAGCAGTAAGTAATTCCTCAGGAAAGTATCCTCGGGCAAGCCCGGACTGATTACTTATGACAACCACCGGAATTCCTGCATTATTGAGGTTTTTTATTGCCTCAGCAGCACCGGCAAGAAGATTAAACCGGCAGAGATGATTGATGTAGCCCATCTGTTCATTAATGGTTCCATCACGGTCAAGGAATACTGCCGGGCGAGGGATATTGTTCTGTTGACTTTCAGACATTTTTCAGGTTTCTGCCAGGAGGTTGGAGGACAGTAATTTCGCCACATCTTCATACACATCTTTGGAACTGATGGATTCCAGACACTTCAGATGACCTTTGGGACAATGTGTCTGCAGACATGGGCTGCATTCCATTTCCCGCCTGAGAACAATGGCTTTTTTTGAATACGGGCCGGTTGCAATGTGATCGGTTGATCCAAATATTGCAATACTTGGCGTATCTAGACCAGCCGCAACGTGCATGAGACCTGAATCGTTGGTGACAAAAACATCACAGCACTTAATAAGTGCCATGGCCTGTTTGAGGCTTGTTTTTCCTGTCATGTCAAGCACGTGATATGGTGTGCTCATAGAGAAATTTCTGATAATTTGGGCCCCTTTTGTGTCGGCATCTGTACCAAAAACCATGATGACACAACCGTTATCACCATAATTATTTGTTATGATTGCCGCAAGTTGCGCAAATTTCTCAACGGGCCATTGCTTTGCAGGACCATAAGCTGCACCGGGATTAAAACCGATGACAGGAATTGCAATACTGTCATTGTTTAACGGCTTCATTTCAGGCATGCCTGAAATATCCCCTTCCACCTGCAGCTCCTCACCCGACACAAAAGTCTGATGCCTGAGACAATCAACAAAACCTTGTGCCCAGGATGAAAGTTCCGTGGGAAGCGGCAGCCTGAGATGATCCGGGCCTGTTTCCAGACCAAGCCCTGCAAGCATGTCCTGGTAATAGTGAACCTGATGCTTTTTTCTGGTTTCCCGGGTAATTGTCACCCCGTGGGTCAGCAGCATTCCCCTGCCATCACGTTTGTACCCTGCCCGAATCGGAATTCCTGCCATTTTTGCGACAAAGGCTGCCTCAAAAGCATTCTGCAGAAGAATGGCTGCATCAAAATTATACTCTTTGATGTCTTTGGCAAGGTTTAGCGGACCTTTCACCTTTCCCTGATATAGATCCTTTTTGTCATAGATGAGAAGTTTGTCAACATCAGGACTCAAACGGAATATATCGGCAACCCATGGTACTGCCAGCATGGTAATTTCCGCTTCCGGAAAATTTTCTCTGATGCTGTGCACAGCGGGCGTGGTCATGACAGCATCACCAATCCAGTTGGTGGAACGGACCAGAATTTTTTTTGGATTCAATTGTTTTATGGGAGTTTCAGCAAACATATAAACCTAACTCAAAAATTTATTCATCCGCCACAAGTTCTGCCAGCTGCTGCTGTGCAAATTCTATCTCGGGATCAAGGGAAAGAGCAAGTGTGAAGAAATGAACAGCTTCATCTCTATTTCCAAGCCTGCGATGATTAACACCCAGATTGGCATAGTCCATGGCAGAAGAAGGATTGAGTTCAACTGCCCGCTCAAAGCTTTTCACTGCATCCGCATATGCCTCTTTTTTAAAATAACAGACACCCATCATGTTGTAGATATCCGGGCGTTCCTCATCTTCTTCTAAACCTTTTTCAAGTACTTGGAGAGCCTCATCATATTTTTCAAGATCTTTGTTGCAGTTTCCCATATAGGAGTAGATATAAGGAAGATCTTCCTGCTCGGGACTGAGTGTCAGTGCTCTGTCAAAACACTCAAGTGCCTGTTCTGCAAGACCAGCATTGTAGAAGTTACGTCCTCTGTAAAATTCAAGATAATAGGCTTCAGGGATCAGGGTCTCAAGTCTTGCCAGCTTTTCATCCAGCTCCGCAGAATCCGTCACTCTCTCCACCAGTAATTTTGCAGCAAATAGCCCAACATCATTGATCATTGAGCGTTCCCGGAAATGTGCCCCCGGAACAATTGTGTAAATGGCAGGAATCTTCAGTTCCGGGTGCATGACATCCAGCATGAAGGTGTCCATACCTTTTTCTGCAAGTACTGAAACACAATTTTCCACCTCCATCCGAATGTTTGTATCTCCAAGATTTGCAATGTCCTGAATTGTCACGTTCATACCGCTTTGCACAACATGTTCCACCTCACTAAGAGACAGAGGCTTTGGCAGGCCGGATGCAATATAGTTTGAGGCGGAATTAAAATCACCCGCAAGCTGTGCCACCTCGGTGACTGCCCGGATCAATGCTTTTTCAGGATCAGGAGTGGTACCGGCAGTGTAGACAATTTCACTTTTTTCAGGAAATGTTGAGCGATCAATGGCCAGTGCTGCAACAGTACAGATGCCAGTATCGAGTGTGAAATCATTTAAAAAGAGATCAATATTATTCTCCTTGAAAATGGAGATCAGTTTCCTGGCAACAGGATCTGTAACGCTCTCATGATCTATGAGCGGTGTCTTGATTTTCTCATGGGTCACCAGGGCACAGACATGACGTTCCACAATCTCACAGATACCCTGCAACGCAGCTTCTTCATAAGAGTTTCCTGCAGAAGGTCCGTTAAATTCATTGATCGCAAAAAACCAGGAAAACGGCATTAATACATCTTCGCCACTGGCAAGATTAGTTGCCCATGTCCACTGCATGGGAATTCCCTTTAGAACATCCTCCACAAAAGCTGTGTCATGGCTGGTATCATGCACTGATTGGAGAAGGTATTTTGTGCCAAGCACCGGGTAGCCCTGTTCACGCATCTCCTGGTAGTCACCTTCAAGAAAATTCTCAGGATTACTCTTGAAGGTGAAAAAAGAAAAACGCTCAGCAAGTTCCATACAGGCAGAAGCCTGAGCCTGGATTGCAGATGCGCCTTTTCCCATCTGTTTCTTGGTTCCCGTCATTGCCCTGGCATCATCGCCGCAAACAGAAAAATAAACCGGAATTCCAAGGCGCCCGTTATCTATGCGTTTTACTTCCTTGAGGATATCAAGATTAAGATGTTTTAGTTTGTCTTTAAATCTTGCGACAGTTTCTTCAGGGCTGATAGCCTTATCCTGGTCTGTAGTATATGTCTTCAGGCAGTCCTGAAGACGAATGACTTTTTTATTCATAAGTAGTCGAGCCTGAGAAAAAGCTAAATTCGATTAAGCCTTTTACGCCAGGCAGTTATTATTCGT
>DQTH01000261.1 GCA_015662865.1 Desulfocapsa sulfexigens | reverse complement strand
GCTAAATTCAGGGTCTAGTGTCTGTATAGACGTGGAAGTTCGAGTCTTCTCTTCGGCACCATTAAAAATTCAAGGCTTTATCCCAATGCAGGGATAAAGCCTTTTTTTATGTCTTCGCCATCTTTCTTCGGCTATCTTTTGTTTTCACAATGAGCAAAAAACCAGTCCAAAACCCGCGAAAAGCTATAAAAAGCCTTGTTCATGATCTTTGCTCACCTTGCCACGCTTCGAAAAACACCTTAACACCATTTCTTAAAAAAAAGCAATCAACAGTCACATACCGAAGAGCGACACAGCCAAACAGTCATTCAGCATTTTCGAGCATTTTAATCTTTGTCCACCAAGGAGCATCCCCACCCTGGCATAAAGACGAAAACGTCCAGATGCATTTGCCAAACACAGAGTAAATGACTATTTCTTGAATCATGCCATTTCATGATCCAACCACAAGCGTTCCTGCACCTACGTCTGAAGATCTGCCGGGGACACCAGTTTACAAAACAAAGGACAGGCAGGAAGCTCTTTCCTGCTCGCTTATGTTGTCCTCTGTTGGTATCAGTCACAATCTCAGTCAGTCACCTGATGGCATGGTCCTTGGCGTGACAGATGACGATGCCCAAAAAGCCAGAATACAAATCAGTACCTACCTGCATGAAAACAGAAATTGGCCTCCCAGACCAACCGGCCGCACTGACGATTTCATCCCTATGCTTCAGCCGCCAACGCTGTTATTAATCGGTGCTCTGTCATTGTTTTACACTGTTACAGGACCATGGTCTGATCATTCTTTCTGGTTTACCAGTGGGGCTGGTGATGCCACAGCCATCCTCCAGAATCATGAGTATTATCGACTTGTCACTGCACTTACGCTTCATGCTGACAGCGTACATCTTTTGGGAAACTGTCTTTTTGGAGGATTTCTTTTTCATTTTTTCTGCAGGCTCACCGGAAATGGTCTTGGTATGTTTGCCATGATTATCACTGCAACCCTGGCAAACTATATCAACGTACTGCTCCATGGCAGCAACCACCTTTTTATAGGGTTTTCCACGGCTGTTTTTGCAATAATCGGCAGCCTTGCCATGATCAGCCGCAAAAATCGCCCAACAACAAAATATTCACGAATTTTGCCTTTTATGGCCGGAGCAGCGCTGCTTGCCATGATCGGCAGTTCCGGAGAACGGACAGATCTTGGTGCACATTTCTTTGGCCTGTGCTGTGGCCTTGTGGCCGGATGGGCTCTTAGCCAGCCCTTGATGTTAAAGATGCGGCAATCTCTGTTTCTGCAGACAGCTCTTTTTCTCAGCTCGCTTGCCATAATCACCTTCTCCTGGCAAATCGCCCTGTCGTAACGCAAATTTTCTAAAATAAACAAAAATATATTGCACTCACCCAAAGAATCATTACTTTAGTATGGATTGAAACATTACTGATCAACAATTCTACCGACATCAGGAGAAACCTTTCATGTCCAACCAGGATCAACAACCGCCATGGGGAAAGAAAAAAAAGCCCCAGACGCCTGAAGAAATGGTGGCCCAGCTCATCAAAAAACTTCAGGATTATTTCTCTGACTCACCCCAAAAGAAATCGGGACAAGAGAATCCCAACAGTCCGTCACCGGCAAACCCGTTTGCTTCAATCGGCAAGCTGCTTGGCATAATATTAGTTGTATTGCTGCTGCAAGGTGTTTACGCATCTTTTTACAAAATCACTCCCGGTGAGGTGGGAGTTGTCCTGCGCCTTGGTAAATACAGTCGTACGGCTGAGCCGGGTCTGCGTTTCAAATTCCCTTATATCGACGATCTTTACAAAGTCGATGTTGAAAAAATCAGAAAAGAAGAATTTGGATTTCGCAGTCGCTTTCCCGGACAGAAAAGCAGTTTTGACCGCAAGGGCTATCACATGGAATCCCTGATGCTGACTGCTGATAAAAATGTCATCAATGTTGCCTGGATTGTTCAATACAGAGTCAGTGACCCTCAGGCCTTCCTATTTAAAATCAAAAATGTCCGTCAGGCTGTGCGTGATATTTCCGAAAGTGTTACCCGCAGAATTGTCGGCAACATGGATTTCGATTACGTCCTTTCAAATCGTGACCTGCTTGCAGCAACAGTCAAGCAGGAACTGCAAAAAGAACTGAAAAACCTCCAGGCAGGACTGTCCATCGGCACAGTACAGTTCCAGGATATCAACCCGCCGGATCAGGTTAAGCCGGCATTCAATGAAGTCAATGAAGCGGACCAGGACATGAAACGTCTGGTCAATGAGGCTGAAGAAATATATAACCAGAAAATCCCCAGAGCCCGTGGTAAAGCCAAGCAGATTGTAGAAGAGGCACACGGATATGCAGTGGCCAGAATCAATGATGCCAAGGGTGAATCGCAACGCTTCCTTTCTATTTTAACAGAATATAAAAATGCTCCCGAGGTCACCAAAAGACGAATGTATCTTGAAACCATGCGGAAAGTCCTTCCTGCCGTAGAGTCCATTTATATCATGGACAAAGGCCAGCAAACTCCGCTGCCTCTTTTAAATCTCAGCAGGGGGAGTGGCTCTACTACTTCTTTCCGGCAAGCCAAATAGTGAGGAATAAATCATGAAACAGATATCTCAATTTTTCCTTATTGGACTGGTTTTACTTAGTATTACTGTTGTCTATGACGGATTTTTTATCCTTAAGGAAGGTCAGCAGGCAATGATCACCCAGTTCGGTGCACCAGTGGGTGAACCGAAAACTGATGCTGGTTTCTACCTTAAAATGCCTTTTGTTCAGGATGTTAATTATTTTGATAAACGGGTCCAGATCTGGGATGGAGACCCTAACCAGATTCCAACCAACGACAAAACATATGTTTACCTTGATGTTACAGCACGTTGGCGTATAACCGATGCGCTGCAGTATATGCAGGCAGTAAAAACCGAAGCCCGTGCCCAATCGTTGCTTGACGATATTATTGACGGTACAGTGCGCGATATGGTGAATAAAAATGACCTGATTGAAATTATCCGCAGCTCAGACTGGTCACTGGACACCATGTCGACCCCGAACAATCATGAAACTCCTCCGAAACAGGGTCGTGATGTCATCAGTGACCTTGTTCTAGCAGCAGCGGCCAAAGTCACACCTCAGTATGGCATTAAGCTTGTCGATGTAATGTTTAAACGTGTAAACTATATCGAATCCGTGCGGCTCAAAGTATATGACCGTATGATATCAGAACGGAAACGAATTGCTGCTGAGAAACGCTCCACTGGTGAAGGAAGAAAGGCGGAAATTCTTGGAAAGGTTGACCGGGAGCTCAAGGTAATCCTCTCTGAAGCCAATCGGGAAGCTTCTACGATAAAAGGTAAGGCTGATGCCAGTGCCACAAAGATTTATGGAGACATTTACAGCAAAGATCCTGATTTCTTCACTTTTTCCAAAACTTTGCAAAGCTACTCGGAAGTTATCGGAGAGAACACTTCTCTGATACTTTCAGCTGACTCAGATCTTTTTAACTATCTACAGAATATCGACAGCAAATAGTTGATGGATTCGTAAAAACATATTTTTTTATTCCGTCATTCCCGCGCAGGCGGGAATCTAGTCATTTCAATACTTTCTGGATTCCCGCCTACGCGGGAATGACGGTACAGGGCCCTTTTACGATACTATCTAAATTCGCCCAAAAACTCATACAGCGCCCTATTCCGTGAGGAATGACGGGCGCTGTTCTTTTGCATAAGGAATCCGCCCTCTCTTCTCCAGTTTCTCTTCCAGTTTCTTCAATTTCGTCTGATCTGTCAGCTCTTCCACCCCCAGTTGTTCAAAGCGGCAATTGCAATGATTCAACTGGCCACCACACCATGGGCAGACTTCCACCGGACACCCAAGGACATGCAGCCCACCCGCTCTGATTCCGCAGGATGGACAGATCTCTTCGTTTAGCCTTTCAAGAGACGTATATTCCCGGCACTTATCAATTGCTGCGTTCGCTTTCTTAAAAGCCTCTTTGTCAGGGTAATCAAAGAAAGAAAGAACATGGCGGTCATCTATCCCCTCATCCCATTCTCCCAGAAACAATCCGCCATCATCATTGGTCAGGTAAAAGTAATGGTGTTTCGCAGTACTGAGCAGGAGAAGAAAAACCTGCTCTTTTTCATCCAATACTGAAATTTTTACCAGAGCTTCTTCCCGGGCGTCGGGAAGTGTCCGGTAAAAATCTCTAATCACTTCAAGGGCAAAAAAATCTTCCCGAAAGGACTCCAGAAAAAAATTCGCTGCTGACTGCTCTTGTTCAGGTACTGCATACTGAATAAGCAGTTTAATTTCATCCGTCAGTTTTTTTGTACTTTCGTAATCAGCTAGCATCAGAGCCTCCTTTTCGAGCGGACTGGATACTCTGCTGCCACAGTGCTGTTTCTGTTTCAATATTTTCTGCCTGACTTATTGCGGTTACCACCGCAACCCTTTTTGCTCCAGCATTGAGAACACTTTCAAGATCGCTGAGCTTGATTCCACCCATTACAGTAAACGGCAATGGACAGTAAGTGGAAAATTTTCTGATTCCGTCCACTCCAAGAAAATCCTGCAAACCTTCCTTAGTGCCTGTCTGAAAAAGGGGGCCAATGTTGTAATAGGAGACAGCACTTTTGTCCTGTGCCACCTCATTCCCGAGTTTTTTTGCCTGCTCCTCAGTATTGCAGGACAGACCAATAAGAATGTCCGGTGCCAGTTTTCTAATCTCCTCCGGCGGCAGATCTTTTTGGCCAACATGCATTCCATCTACATCAGCAAGCAATCCGATATCGAGTCGATCGTTTATAAAAAACAGAACACCAGCCTCCTGTGTCTTTTCACGGAAGTAGAGAGCCTTGGCAAGCAGTTCACGATCAGAACTTTCCTTATCGCGGAGCTGTACAATCCTGGCACCACCTGCAATGACATGGTCAAGCCATTCTCTGTCACTGCGCCCTGCAGCAAGTTTTTCACAGCTGACCGGATACACACAGACTTCATCCTCAAACTGTTTAAGACGTTGTTCATACAACTGCAGATTCTTAACACCCTGCGGCAATTGTCTCATAATTTCAATATCCCTATATAACCATGTCACTGATTTGTATTTCTCATGAAAAATTTATTCAGTTACATGTGAAAGATCAAATTCATAAATAAATTCAACCTGTTTCCAGGAGAATCTTTAAACAAAATATTAACCAAAGGCGAGCCAAAGACGTTATGATCATTGGCCCAAAACTTGCTTTTCCTGCACACTTCTGTTAGATTGCCAAGTTCGGAGTATACCTTTTGTCGTTCATGGCAAATTTCAAACAGTCGAAAAACCATCAGCACTCCTGAAGCCAATGACTCGCAGTGCTACGTTTTTCCATTACTCCGACACCCCTTTCTTCCTGCGGGGGTATACGAAGCCACAAAACCGCACTACGCTCTTTTGGAGCACAGAAACATAGGTACACGATGTCAAAAAAACATGCAACATTGACCATTGAGGACAAAAGCTACGAGCTTCCACTGATAGAAGGAACCGAGGGCGACAAAGCCATCGACATCCGTAAACTGCGCAATACAAGCGGATATATTACTCTTGATTCCGGGTACATGAATACCGGTTCCTGCAGATCCGGTATCACTTTTCTTGACGGAGAAAAAGGAATTCTCAATTACCGCGGCTATGGCATAGAAGAACTCGCCGAAAAATGCTCTTTTGTGGAAGTGGCCTATCTTCTCCTTATCGGGGAACTTCCCACACGGGAACAACTAAACAACTTTCGTGCTCTGCTGTCCAGATTCGCATTGATCCATGAGGATATGATCCACTTTTTTGATCACTTCCCGCCAAATGCCTCACCAATGGCTATCCTTTCCACTATGGTGAATACACTTCATAATTTTTATCCCGAGATGAGTTCTGATTCAGACGAGGAATTGCTGATCATTGCTGCCAGGCTTATCTCAAAAATCCGGACCATTGCCGCATTTTCCTATAAAAAATCTGAAGGACATCCACTGATCTATCCCCGCTATGATTTGTCCTATTGCGGGAATTTCCTTAATATGATGTTCGACAAACCGGTGAAACCTTATGTCGTTCAACCCGAAGTCGTTGCAACGGTCAACAAACTCCTGATTCTCCATGCTGACCATGAACAAAACTGTTCAACCTCCACAGTCCGACTTGTGGGTAGCGCCGGAGTAAATCTCTACACTTCCATTTCAGCAGGTATCAGTGCGCTGTGGGGACCGCTCCATGGAGGTGCAAACCAGGCTGTTATCGAGATGCTTGAGGCAATCCATCGGGATGACAATAATTTTCAGAAATATATCACAAAAGCCAAAGATCCTAACGACCCATTCCGCCTCACCGGTTTTGGTCATAGGGTTTACAAAACATTTGACCCACGTGCCACAATTATAAAACGGGCCTGTGACCAGACACTTCAGGCGCTGAATGTGAATGATCCATTACTGGACATTGCTAAAGAACTGGAAGAAATCGCCAGAAATGACGATTATTTTATCAGCAGAAATCTTTATCCGAATGTGGATTTCTACTCAGGTATCATCTATAGGGCAATGGGTATCCCCACCAATATGTTCACTGTCATGTTTGCAATGGGCAGATTACCCGGCTGGATTTCCCACTGGATGGAAATGATGCATGACACCAAAGACCGAAGGATCGGAAGACCTCGACAGATTTATACGGGTGAAAAGAAACGTGATTTTGTCCCGCTGCATGAGCGAAGCTGAAACAGAATTCAGCAAATCCAAACATAAAAAGGCCTGCACCAATCTTTCTTGGTGCAGGCCTTTTGTGTTTCCACACAATCTGTGATTATTCTATCATCTTAACAATCCGGAAACCGAAATCGGAATCAGTATAATCGGCAGAATAATAACCACGTGCCGCAGTTCGACAGGAGTATAACTGATTGATCCATGAGCCGCCGCGCACGACCCTTTTCCGTCCTGTAGCCGGACCTTTGGGATCCCTGGCCGGGCTGCGTGAATAGTACTGTTTGTCATAATAATCCTGCACCCATTCAGCAACATTGCCATGCATGTCATAAAATCCCCAGGCATTGGCTATACGTGTTCCCACAGGATGGGTCTGTTTTCCGGAATTTTGCTCATACCACGCATATTGGTTCAATGATTTTCCGCCCGGATCATCACCATAAGAATATATTGTATTACTGCCTGCACGCGCTGCGTACTCCCATTCAGCTTCAGTGGGCAGACGATATAGCTGCTTGCCGCCACCTTCCATTTCATTCAATTTTTTGATAAAAGCCTGTACATTATTCCAGGAAACTTCATCTACAGGCCGGTTCGGAGAACGAAAGTTGCTTGGATTCACCGGCCCTACAACAGCTTCCCACTGTTTCTGGGTTACCTCAAATTTACCCAGATAAAAGTCCTGTGAAATATGTACTTTGTGGCGGGGTTTCTCCTTGGAGCTTCCATCTTCATATTCTTGAGCACCCATAAAGAAAACGCCGGCCGGAACCCGTATAAACTCCATTTGAATACTATTAGTGTAGTCTTCTGCAGCAGCAGAGAAAGGAGCTACGAAGAAAAGAAAAATCAGAAAAAACAACTTTATGGCAAACACTCTCATAAGAACAACTCAGCCTTTAGCCAGGCTCTCTCCAACTTCAAAGTTCACAACCAGGGGAACATCAAGTTTCAAAGCATTTTCCATGGTAATCTTCACAACCTCCCTGGTTTTGTCTAGTTCGCTTGCGGGTAGTTCAAAAACCAGTTCATCATGGATCTGCAGGAGCAGGCGGGCTGAGAGGTTTTCTTTGCGCAAAGCAGGGACAACCCTAATCATGGCAAGTTTTATAATATCTGCCGCGGTTCCCTGGATAGGGGTATTGATAGCTGTTCTCTCGGCAAACTCTCTCCTGGTCTTATTTTT
>DQTH01000283.1 GCA_015662865.1 Desulfocapsa sulfexigens | reverse complement strand
TTTTGTTTGTCATTCCCGCGAAGGCGGGAGGTAAGCGTAGACTCCGATCCAGAGGGCTGGCACGAAACTGGATCCCCGCCTCCGCGGGGATGATAGCCTATGGATTTTTGTTTTTGGGGGATTTATCAGTTGATTATGCCTGAACTGTGCGAAGTCAGCTGAGTTTCACAGGTAATCAGGTTAATTATCTGCTCCAGGCAACCCGGATTGTTTTTTCACCCTCACCATATGTAAAAGAAAGTTCGCCCTGGTAGGCATGGGAGATTGCCTCACCAATGCGGCGGGCAATGTGGATTCCGGTGGTGGTTATCACGGTATGGCCGCTGTTTTCTTCTATCTTCATGATTCTTTCAAGGGGATGTTCGCCTTTTTCCTGTTTTTCTTCGTTGTGGATAAGGTTCAGCATCTCTTCTCTGTGTTTTTCGAAAAAAAATCCACTGAGTTCCAGAGTGTCGGCCGGGTAGTCATCAACAATGCGCTGAAATGCCGGACAGATTATTCTGTGTGAATTCACAGGTGGTTCATACCAAGTCCAGCGGCCCTCAAGAAAGACGGAATTGCAAGTTGTAAACGCTGTTGGCTCCGGCCACTTTTTACCCTCTTTGTAGGTGTCGTGGCGTTTTTCTTTCAACAACCTGTCTAGTCGTCCGTGGTGCCCTTTGTCCATTATGCATCCTCCCTGTATTTTAAACTATTTCTGTTTATTACTACCGGAGAGCCCTATCGTGTATATAATACTATAAGACAATAGGGAGAAACGACAAGGAGCTACAGAGCAGATCGGGGAGGGTGAAAATATGCATGAAGCAATGTTTTATCAGGCTGGTAAGGATGGTGAGGTAAATTGCGGGCTGTGCAGCCATTATTGCCGTATCAAAGAAGGAAAGCGCGGACTCTGCGGAGTACGGGAAAACCATGGCGGGAAACTGTACAGCCTGGTGTATGGCCGTCTGGTTGCAGAGCATGTTGATCCCATTGAAAAAAAACCGCTGTTTCAATTCCTGCCCGGCAGCCGTTCGTATTCCATTTCCACAGTGGGCTGCAACTTTAAGTGTCTGCACTGTCAGAATTATGATATTTCCCAATATCCCCACCTGCATGAAGGCAGCATAGGCGGCAAGGAACGAACACCCGTGTCAGTGGTGGATGATGCGATACAGACGGGTTGTGCCAGTATCAGCTACACTTATGTTGAGCCGACAATTTTCTATGAATTTGCACATGCCTGCGCAAAACTTGCCCATGAGCGGCAGCTGAAAAATGTTTTTGTCAGCAATGGCTATATGACTCCTGAGGTTACCCATCATCTATCATCGGTTCTTGATGCAATCAACATTGATATCAAGGCTTTCACAGATGATTTTTATAGAAAGGTGTGCAAGGCCAGGCTTCAGCCGGTGCTGGACAATGTCCGGCTTATGCATGAGCTCGGAGTGTGGGTTGAGGTAACCACTCTACTCATTCCCGGACTCAATGATTCGCCGGAGGAATTGCGGGAGATAGCCAAATTCATCAAGGATGTCGACCCGGGAATTCCATGGCATGTCAGTGCGTTCCATCCCACCTACAAGATGCTGGATCGTAATTCCACCCCGGTGGAAACTCTCAACATAGCCAGGAAGATTGGCCTTGAAGAAGGTTTGCATTATGTTTACGAGGGAAATATTCCCGGGCGGGGAGGAGAAAATACCTACTGCCCATCCTGTGGCAAGGAGCTGATCAGCAGGTATGGTTTTTCCATCCGGGAGAACAGGATTTCCGACGGCTGCTGCGGTGACTGCGGGCGGAAGATAGAAGGGATAATCGGCTGAAAGCTTTATTCTGATCAGAGCAGGGAGCAAAAGAAAAGCCCCGTTATTTCATTTGAAATAACGGGGCTTTGTCTTTGTATTTCCATTGGCGGAGAGGGAGGGATTCGAACCCTCGGTGGAGTCTAACCCCCACACTCGCTTAGCAGGCGAGCACCATCGGCCTCTCGGTCACCTCTCCATTTTGGCGGAGGAAGTAGGATTCGAACCCACGGTACTTTCGTACAACGGTTTTCAAGACCGCCGCCTTAAACCACTCGGCCATTCCTCCGGATGTGGTTCTTTTACCACCTGAGAAACAAAGTGTCAATATCTTGCGGATTGCTGTTGAAAGTGTTCGGTTGGAAAGTGAAGTTTGCCTGGAAATATTACAAAAAGGTATAACAGTAAAGGATTACATGTGACAAATTTGTTGAAAAGTTGTAGTACCTCAGGGTTTAACCCCCTACAAGGGGTATAAGTACCTTATGAGAATTTTTTTAGAAAAAACAATCACCGGAAATCTTGTCTACAGAAACAAAAACTATAAAAATGACAAAGCCTCAAGATATTACAGCCCAGCTTGAAGATCTCAGATGTCTCTATGAGATTACCAAAAGTCTTGCCTCCTCCACTGATCTGAAAGAATGTTTGAGTGGAACCATGGAAACCATCGATTCCATGAAACAGATGGAAAACGGAACCGTAACCATCATTAATCCGAGTACCGGCCAGCTGGAAATTGAGGTTGCACACGGTATTAATGCGGAAGGGCGTAAACGCGGAAAGTATCAGATAGGCGAGGGGATCACCGGACGGGTTGTTGCATCCGGAGATCCTATCATTGTTCCGCACATTGCCGATGAACCAATGTTCCTTAACAAGACAAGAGCAAGGGGAGATCTTTCTGCGCAAACCCGATCCTTTCTCTGCGTTCCAATATGGGAAGGAAAACAGGTCATTGGCGCATTATCAGTGGATAGAATCTATGAAGAAGGGATATCAGACCAGGGAGACGCTGATTTACGTTTTCTCACCATCCTCAGCAGCCTGATTGCCCAGACAACACACAGAATCCAGACAGTTAATCAGGAGCAGGAAGAGTTACGGGTGGAAAACCTGAAACTTAAACGGGAGCTTTCTGAAAAAAATAAAATTAATGACATACAGGGAAACTCCAGCAGGATGCAGGAGGTGTATGGAATGATTCACAGGGTTGTGGATTCAAACGCAACGGTTCTTTTGCGTGGAGAGTCCGGAACCGGAAAAACCCTGGTTGCCAAGGCCCTGCACTATAACTCCAAACGAAATGATAAACCTTTTATTGTGGTGAACTGTTCGGCTCTCCCTGAAACCCTTCTTGAAAGTGAACTCTTTGGTCATGAAAAAGGGGCTTTTACTGGAGCAACTGAGCGAAAGGTGGGAAGATTTGAGCAGGCTGAAGGGGGAACCCTGTTTCTTGACGAAATTGGTGAAATCAGTCTTGCTGTCCAGGTAAAGCTTTTGAATGTTGTGCAGGAACGCACTTTTCAGCGTCTGGGATCAACAAAATTACTCTCCTGTGATGTGCGGCTGGTTGCTGCAACCAACCGCGATCTTGAAAAAGCTGTTCGGGAAAAGAATTTCAGAGAGGATCTTTACTACCGCTTAAATGTTTTTCCTGTTTACATGCCTGCCCTGCGCGAACGAAGGACAGATATTCTTTTGCTGGCTGAATATTTCCTGGAAAAATATTCAGAAGAAAATAATAAATCAATCAAGCGTATATCCACGCCTGCAATAGACATGCTTATTCAGTATCATTGGCCGGGAAATGTCAGGGAGCTGCAAAATTGTTTGGAACGGGCGGTTCTTATCTGCGACGGAGATACCATAAAAGGCATTCATCTTCCGCCTACACTGCAGACATCGGAATCCATCAGTTCAGGGAAAAATCCTTTATCGCTGTCAGCATCAGTGGAAAATTTTGAAAAAGATCTTATCATTGAAGGATTGAAAAAGAATCGCGGGAACCAGACAAAAACCGCAAAGTACCTGGATACCAGTCGCAGGATAATTAACTATAAGATTCATCTGTATAATATTGATCCGAAAAAATTCAAGATAAGCACCAAATGAAACTTCTCCTCCATGTCTGCTGCGCTCCATGCTCCACCTACACGCTCAGCAGATTACGCGAACAGAATATAGATGTTTCCGGTTATTTTTATAACCCGAATATCCATCCCTACCGCGAATTCCGCAAACGTCTTGCAACACTTCGTGATTTTGCCAGAGAAAAAGATTTCCCTCTGGAGCTGGAAACAGAATACGGCTTGACTGAATATTTACGAAAAGTTGTTTTCCACGAAAAAGAACGATGTATGATCTGTTACGACATGCGGCTTGAAAAAACAGCTCAACAGGCGGTTAAGTCAGGCGCAGATGCATTTTCGTCAACCCTTCTCTATTCAAAATATCAGAATCATAAAGCCATTAAGCAGATTGGCGGAAAGATGGCTGAGAAATATGGGGTGGAGTTCTACTACGACGATTTTCGCGAAGGGTGGCAGGAAGGGATAGACCGCGCAATTGCAATGGATCTGTATAGACAACCCTATTGCGGATGTATATACAGTGAACAGGAACGATATGACAAAAAGCTGCAAAAGAAATTGCGCAGGGAACGGAAAAGTTGAAATTACAGGTGTTTTTTATCTGATTACGTATAAAGCACAGCCATTTTTGTAAGTCATTTCCGCGTAAACGGAAGGTAAGCGTAGACTCCGATCCAGATCTATGGCACGAAACCGGATCCCCGCCTACGCGGGGATGACAGCCCGTTTGCTTTTGAATTTTGATGTCTTATCAATAGATTATACATGCACAGGGTGAACCTGGCTGAGTTTCATACGTAATCAGAATTTTTTATATGTGACTCAATATGAAAGTCAGCAAATGTTTTTTGTCACTGACAGCCTTGTGGATACTGGATTATCCGCCTTCGCGGGAATGGCACATAACCGCTCGAGCGTCACTCCCGCGTAGGCGGGAGTCCAGAATGTTACAGACTGAGTTTCGTTAATACAGCAATTCCCGGGCAGGCCGAAAACGCAGCAATAGTGTAATTTATAAAAATAGTCTTCGTAAACTTTTACAAATATTATC
>DQTH01000015.1 GCA_015662865.1 Desulfocapsa sulfexigens | reverse complement strand
CCCTGTCAAGGAAAAAATGCGAGTAAATTCAATTTATTCGCTGAATAGTTACAATCAGACATTGATTTTAGTTATTGGCAAACGCCAAAGTTAACCCGCCCCCCAACGAGCTGGCTACCAACTTAGAGCGTAGCTAAGTTGTTGGTTTAACATCGAAAAGTCGCACGTGCTCGCGGGTCGGCGTTGAACGCATTGTTAGAAGATCTCTACCCCGTAAATAGTTTGATGAGCAGTCTGTTTTTGTTTGTATTTAATATTTTTCTATCTGTAACGAGACTTACTAATGATGTCTGAACATAAACCAATACGATTGTACTAGAATAAATAACCATGTATTTTGAAAAATAATGCAGATCAATGTTGATATAATTATAAACTTTTATGAAGAACCAATGCCATAGATAAATCCATAAGGTTGACCGACCAATAAACTGAAATAAGCGTAACTGGTAGAGTTTGGATTCATGAAATTTCGTAAGATAAAATAAAACTAGAGAAGCAAAAAGTGCATATGAAAAATAATATATTTGTGGAGGATATTTAAACTGTTGAGTCGGTATAATTTTGTTGTTTTGTGCATACAAAATTGATAATGAAGTGAAAAATACAATACCAAATACCAATATGCTTAATTTGATTTCTTTTGATTTTAATGATGGTATCCTAATGCCAAATAAAAATATCACACCATATGAAACTGTGAATAAAATAATAAGTTTTGTTATTTTAAAAAGTTCTTCAGGGAGAATTAGCCTAGAATTATACAAAAATATTTCATAAATGATATATGTAACAAAAAGTGTAATAAAAAATGCCTTATTGCTGATTAGTTGATTGTTTATTTTAAGCAAGAATGGTGCGATTATTGCCATAGAAAAAAATATTCTAATGATCCATATCCCAATATCAGAGCCTCCAATTAATGAAAATTGTAGGCATAAATTATATGTACTTGGTATGTCATTATTTCCAGCCCAAATCATACTGTTGTAAAATACCAAAAAAATCCATGTTGGAATAATGAGGCGAATAAAACGAGAATACAGATAGCTAGGGTAAGAGGAGTAACTTTTAGATGAATATAGGGAGAATGATATTCCTGACAGAAGTACCATTAAGGGGACATCAAAGTTCCTAGCCTGGAATATTATTGTCGGAATACCCATATGTGCGAGAATTATACAAGAAATAGCAATGAATCTTAAGAAGTCTAAATTTGTATTTCTATCTACTATGGTTTGTTGTGTCATGTTTGTATTGGTGTCTGCTTTTAGTAGGTAATTCTACCTTCTAACCATGATTGTCAGGTAATAATTCCCTGATAAGTTGATATTGACGATTTTTTCGGGCATGTTTTCCCTGTGTCGATATCATGTTTAAGGTGTAGACAGGTTAGCATGTGGACAAGGCTACGAGCAAGTAAAAAAAATAAACATTTTGCTTGAAGTTCGCAGAGTTAAGTAGATCAAGCATTACTCTATTCATACCGAACGTACCTACTGTGACTGGATCAAGCGATTCATTCTCTTTCATAATATGCAGGATTGTGCAGAGCTTTATATCGATAGTGAAAAGAAAATTGAGAAATACCTTTCTCATATAATTGGTATAATTTTTCCGTTGACTCATCACAGATAGCCCCGAAACTTCTAACAGACCAGCCCCTTTTTCTCTTGATTCTCCTTACCTGGATGAGTGGGTAACGCCCACCCTGTACTCTGCTGTTGTTGATACCAAGCAGTTCACATTAGAGGTAAATCGATGCTGCTTTATCCTTGGGATAGGGATATTAATATAGATTTGTTATTGTTGAAAATATGGTTTAGATTGATAACCACGTTGACAGAAAAATACTTATAATTACTGACTTACCGCCCAACTGGTGGGCCACCTCTGTACTCAAGTATGTTCAGCAGCATGCACCAAAAAAAATAAACCTGCCAGGTTACAAAGTCACGACTCTGATCGCCAGAAATAACAAAAGTATTCCAAAAGCTCTATTCAGTATGCCTGTATTCTGTCGCAATCCATCAAGAATCCTTGACTGTAACAAAAGCATAACAACAACAACAACGTACCAGAGTGCATCAATCACGCCGGCAGTAATGGCCATGAGTATTTTTTCTCCAAACCCGGCCTGGGCTGAGACAAACTGACTGAAAAGAGCAGCAAAAAAGATGGCCAGCTTGGGGTTGAGAAAAGCGGTGAGAAAACCTGAGCGGAGACCGCTCATCTGATATGAAGGCTCTGTTTCCGCCCCGGCAGTATCACTCGAGCCGGACATTCCCGGAAACAAAGATTTAAATCCCATCCAAGCCAGAAAAAAAGCTCCCAGCCATTGAACCATCGTAAAAAGCCATGGACTGCCGGCAAGAAGCGCTGCCAGCCCTGCAGCAGTGGCAAAGGCATAGAGTCCAACCCCAAAACTGTGGCCAATGGCTGTTTTCATACCCTCTGACCTGCCGCCTGCCAGAGTATTTTTCACAACAACGGCCAGGCTTGGACCGGGCGACATGGCCCCGAGGATACAGATAGTTGCCAGAGGAATCCAGGCAGCCAGAGTCATGTTCCCGTTCCTCCAGTACTTCCGAACATTGGCGAAACTTTATCTATCACAGCCGGACACGCATACCTCGCGACTGAATATCTGTCCTCCGCAATTTTGGTAGCACAGGCGGTAATCAGTATCACAGCGCTTATAATTTCCCATTCCGCAAAACATGGTCCAGTTATCCCAGCAGTAGTCATATTCCATGACAACACAGCGTTCATATTCCAGATGGGCAATTCTGTTTTCATCTTCACAACTCTGTATACGATAGGTTTCATTGGTACGGCACTGCATTCTGATATTTTCACACAACATTGTACAGTGCATACCCTGGGCATCCTGTGGTGGCTGATATGTATAAACAGTTCTATAAACCGGACCACATCCGCCGAGTAAAAAAAGCAAGAAAATCACAACCAAAGCCAATAACCCTGACACCTCGCAAGGGAGGCATAAGTACCTTATGAGTATATTTTCTTTGAAAAAAACAGGTGTACGTTGACTCCGAGAAAAGATTCTGTACGGCAGTGATCTTCTCATTGTTGTTTTCCGTCTGTTGTTTATTCCTTTCTGAGAGCCTCAAGAATATCTTCTGACGTTAAATCTTTTGCCTGAAGTCCATCCTGGAGCAGAAATTCTCTAATCCCTTTCCTGGTGTTTCCGCCTATTCGGCCATCCAGTTCACCGGAATAAAAGCCTCTTTTCTTCAACAATTCCTGAAGCTCCATTTTTTCTTCAACAGTAAGTGACCCTTTTGGTCTTGGCCATGTCTGGTTCATCCCTTTTCTTCCTGCCAAGCGATCTGCCAGTAAGCCAACAGCCAGGGCATAGAAATCGGAATTATTGTAACGTTTGATCACAAAGAAGTTGTGGAACATGAGAAAGCCAGGGCCATTATCACCGCCAATCATCTTCAATTCCGCTGTCTCCTGCAAATCCTTAAAAGCAACACCAGCGGGTCGCACAAACCCCAGCTTCTGCCATTGAGCCAGAGTTTTGGTGTCCCCTTCAAAATGGGCCCCATTGGGAGGAACAATTACCTCAAGTCCCCAGGGTTTTCCACTTCGCCATTTATTTGTGTGGAGCAGATTGGCTGCTGTTGCCAGAGCATCAGGTATGGAATGCCAGATATCCCGTCGTCCATCTTTATCCATATCCACGCCATAGGCTAGAAAACTTGTGGGAATAAACTGGGTATGTCCCATGGCACCTGCCCAGGAGCCTGTCAGTTGCTCAACTTTTACATCACCTGCCTGAATAATTTCCAGCGTTGCAAGCAGTTGTGATCTGGCAAACTTCCGCCTTCGTTTATCAGCATAGGCAAGGGTAGCCAGTGCCCTTGGAACATAATGAAGCCGGGAGCTTCGAAGAAGGGCAGCGCCATAACTGCTTTCCATGGACCAGATGGCCAGCAATACAGAAGATTCAACACCAAATTCAGCCTCGATCTCCTGCAGAGTTTTCCTGTATACCCCGGCCATTATTCGACCATTGGTAATGGCTGCATTATTCACCCGCGCATCCAGATAGTCCCAGATCTCAGTGGTGAATTCAGGTTGATATGCGGCCTTTTTCAGTACCTTTTTATCCGGGGTTGTTACTCCTGCAAAAGCCCGATCATATGTGGCACGCGTTATGCCTTTTTTTGCTGCAACCAGATAAAAAGAATCCAGCCATTCCGTAAAAGACTGCTTACTGGCGGTTTCGGCAGTGACAGTCCCTGCAAGAAAAAAACAGGTCAGAAAAACAAAACCTGACAAGTTAAATATTCTGTTCATAAATCCCTTTTGTATTATTTGTACCTGGAAATCGTCAACTTGATTCCACCATAACATGATTGCCTCTCTCATGGCCATCAGTATGATAACAGACATGGTCACTGACCGGAAAACTCTTAATATCAGCTCAGCAATCTCATCTGCTTAGTATTAATAAAATATCTGATTACGTACAAAGCTCAGCCATTTTTGTGAGTCATTCCCAGGTAGGCGGGAGGTAAGCGAAGACTCCGATCCAGATCTATAGCACGAAACTGGATCCCCGCCTACGCGGGAATGACAGCCCATTGGCATTTAAGTTTTCATG
>DQTH01000277.1 GCA_015662865.1 Desulfocapsa sulfexigens | reverse complement strand
GGCCTTTCAATTACTGAAAGATATTAAAATGTAGACAGGAGTGTGCATTTTCATTTTTAAATATATTCTTGATATTACAGGAAATGTTTACTGTTTTTGTGATGGAACTTCAGATTAAAGGACAAAAATGGCAATATAGTTGGCGCAATTGGTGTCAGCGGCAGTAGTGTAGAAAACGATTATGAAGTGGCCTCAGCAGGCGCTGCAGCATTGATCAAATAAATTTTGATCTGCCCTGGCTTACATTCACCGCTGATCAATGAGAGTCATGAAAATTGTGCTGATACTGTGCATTATAGTATCAGCACAGATTAAAGCTAATCAGCCTCGATTACAATTTACGAAGGTTGATAAACTCGTAATGAGTTAAAATCCAAGATGGATTTGTAGATAAACGTAGACTTTGAAAAGCTTCATATTCGAGGCGCGTTTATGTCCGTTGGGTTAGGAAATTCAAACATTTCGGTGTGCCAGAGTCCGTTGAGATAATTTGATTTTTGAAGCAGCGAAGAAGATGGAGAGTTTTTGCGAATCCATCAGGGTACTTTTTCCAAAAGCCTTCTACTCTGCCCTTTTGCTCTGCCATAACACTTTTCATTTCTGCCTGATTACCTGTCTGCCGAAAATCTCCCCCTGCACAAACATGATTCTCTTTCCCGTGATATTTCACATGAATGGAATTAACTATGTCACAAATCGCGAAAACACCTGACCCTCCATATTTTGCTGTAATTTTCTCCTCGCTTAGAACGGAAGGTGACAAAGGCTACAATCGTTTGGCCGAAAAAATGGTTGAACTTGTATCAAAACAGCCGGGGTTTTTAGGCTTGAATCAGCAAGAGAAGATGTTGGATTAACAGTATCGTATTGGACAGACCTTGAGTCGATTAAAAGGTGGAAACAGCATACAGAGCATCTGACGGCGCAAAAAGAAGGGAAAAAAGCTGGTACAAAGAATTCAAGATTAGAATATGTAAAGTTGAGACTGATTACGAGTTCCTTTGTGACTGACAACAAAGTCTAGTGATCGCGTTCAAACAACTCATCCGTTCATACCTGAGTTAATCCTTGAGAAATGCAGGAGAACTTAACTCCTTTTCTGAGCGAATTTCTCTAATCATTTCGTACAAAAAAAAAGGCAGATGATTCAATGAATCATCTGCCCTGTTACAACATCATATTAGCTCTGAAGAATTAAAAACCAATCAGAGATTTCGAAGCAATATTGAGGACAGTTCCGGGGATAATTCCCATTCCGAGAACTCCGATAGTAGACAGTGCCAATGCTGCCGTTAAACCAGGTGAGTATTGAACAACAAACTCTTCACTCGGATCTTCCATGTACATATATCGAACAAGACGAAGATAAAAGTAGGCTGATATTGCACTAAAGATAACTGCAATCAGCACTGTATAGGTATATCCTGCAGCAAGGGCTGATTTAAGCAGATAAAACTTGCCAATAAAACCAGCCGTTGGTGGAATTCCTGTGAGAGAGAACATAAAAATAAGCATAAGCAGGGCTGCAATTGGATTGGATTTAGCCAGCCCTTTATAATCTTCCAGAGATTCCCTTCTATTACCCTTGGAACAAAGAAGAATGACAATAGCAAAAGCCCCCATATTCATGAATGCATAAATGAACATGTAGGTCATGGTAGCAGAATATCCTTCGCTGGTACCGGAAAGAAGGCCAAGTAACGCGTATCCAGCATGGGCTATTGAAGAATAAGCAAGCATTCTCTTAATATTTGTTTGTGACAGTGCAATAATATTACCTACAGCCATGGAGAGAAGCGCTATAAATCCGATAATAGTTCCCCATTGTGGATGTAATTCGGGAAACCCTACCATGAGAAATCGGCCGAAAACTGCAAAACCTGCAGCTTTCGGTGCAACAGACATGAAAGCAGTAATTGAGGTCGGAGCACCCTGATAAATATCTGGAGTCCAGAAATGAAAAGGTGCTGCGGCTACTTTAAAACAGAAGCCAGAGATAACGAGAGCAAATCCTGTAATAAGTGCAGGGTTGCTCATAATACCGGTTTCACTACAATACTTGGCAATACCTGCCAAATCAGTAGTACCAGTCATTCCATAAAGAAGTGATATTCCGAAAAGAAGGATAGCTGAAGAAAAGCCACCCATAAGGAAATATTTAATGGATGCTTCATTGGCGCGGACATCGTCTTTCAGGAGCCCGACAAGACAATAAACCGATAAGGCCATCAGTTCCAAGCCAAGATAAATGACGATAAGATCTGCACCTGAAACCATGATCATCATCCCAACCACAGAAAACATCATAAGACTGTAATATTCGCCATTCCTGATTTTTTCAATTTCCAGGTATCGGCCGGATAAAAGAGTCGTCATCAACATACCCAGCAAACATATAACCTTAAAGAAAATGGAGTATGGATCGACGATGAACATATTGCCAAAAGTACTGGCAGGTTGCTGTTTAAAGAGAAGGGCAATAAGCCCTACACCGGCAAATAGAGTAAACAGGGACAGAAGCTCTCTATTGCGAGGATAAAGAAGATCTACAATGATTAGAATTAGAGCTACACAAACCAGCATGATCTCTGGCATGATAGGAGCAAGTGCGGGCATGGTAAATGGCATGTTCATAGTGAATCCTTCTCTAGCATATCCTTTAGGTACTAAGAAATATGTACCAGTTTACCAGCACCTCAGGGAAGCAAGGCTGCAAAGGTACTTTGCTCGTTCGTTTGGGGACTTCCTCATAGAAAGGAGGGGATCTATAAAAAAGAAGTCCCAAACGAATGAAATACGGTGCTGGTAAACTGTTACAGCTCTAAATTTTGTCTAAGTTAATCTTTATTTTATATTAATGGTGAACCGGCAGAGCATGTTGAGCTCCCTGCACAGCAGCATCAATGGTGTTTGAAACAGCTAATTGGACACCACTGGCCACTCCTTCCGGATTACCGCTCACCTGCTCAAGCAAATGTGCTACCGATACATGCATAAAATCAAGCATTGTATTAGGGAATAAACCAATCCAGAAAATGAGAATGACCATTGGCATAAAAGCTATAATCTCTCTCACTTCCAACTCTTTAATATTGTCCCATTTGGAATTGACAGGATTGAAGAAAATTCGTTGGTAGAGCCACAGCATGTACCACGCTCCAATAATCAATCCACTGGCAGCAACTAGTGCAACCCATGGTCTAGTCATAAAACTACCCAGCAGAATCAGAAACTCACCAATAAAACCATTGGTTCCCGGTAAGCCAACCGAGGCCAGGGTAAAAAGTAGAAAGAATGCAGCGAACACTGGCATGTTGGTAGCAAGTCCACCATAATCACTTATTTTCCTGGTATGAGTTCTCTCGTAAACCATACCAATACCAAGGAACAGTGCACCTGTAACAACACCATGGTTAATCATTTGCAGGATTCCGCCTTCAACTGATTGGGTATTTAAAGCAAATATACCAAGCGTTACAAATCCCATGTGACTTACAGAACTATATGCGATAAGTCGTTTGAGATCGGTCTGGGCAAGGCAGATCACACCACCATAAACAATCCCTATCAGCGAAAGCACCAACATGGGTATCATCATCGATGAAGTAGCATCTGGAAGTATTGGCATGGAAAATCTGAGAAATCCATACGCTCCCATTTTAATGAGAATACCTGCAAGAACTACAGAGCCTGCTGCTGGAGCTTCAGTATGTGCGTCAGGAAGCCAAGTGTGTACCGGCCACATTGGTACTTTGACAGCAAATGCGGCAAAAAATCCCCAAAAGAGTATGAGCTGCAGACCAACTGGAAAATCCTGATTGGCCAGAGCGATGATGTCAAAAGTATTTCCGCCCTTCATGTATAAGGTGATAATACCAACAAGCATAAGAAGACTACCTACCAGGGTGTATAAGAAAAATTTGGTAGCTGCATAGATGCGTTTTGGACCACCCCAAACACCGATGAGGAGAAACATCGGGATCAGCATTGCTTCCCAGAAGATGTAGAAGAGAAAGAAATCAAGAGCACAAAAGACTCCTATCATTGCACCTTCAAGAAAGAGTAATGCAATGAAAAACTCTTTTACTTTCACCTGAATAGAATTCCATGAAACTAATACACAGAGAATTGTAATCAGGGCAGATAGCAGGACAAATAATATGGAGATACCATCAAGTCCGAGATAATATTCAATATTAAAAAGGCTAATCCAGCTGTGTCTCTCAACAAACTGCATCTGGAAGGTTGTTTTATCAAAAGCAAACCAGAGTGGTATTGTAAAAACAAACTCAAGCAAACTTATGATAAGAGCCATAACCTTGACATTTTTCTCGTTTTCTTTGCTTATTCCAAGCAGAGTAATTCCGCCAAGAACAGGTAAGAAGATTAGTAAACTAAGAATTGGAAATGACATATCAGGCCCCCACGTACATCCAGATAATTATAAACACAACACCACCACACATATACGCGAGGTAATGAGATACAAGTCCGTCCTGGACTTTCCTAATACTCCCACTGACCCTGCCAATAATTCTAGGGATACCGTTGACAACACTATCAATTATTGTGATATCGATCAGATTCAATACAATCTTACGGCTAAGACCAAGTACGGGTTTAACGATAGTGAAACCGTAGATCTCGTCAATAAAGTATTTGTTTAGCGATAGCTTATAGAGTATCGGATATTTATCACGAATTGCCTGAGGCATTTCAGGTTTCTTCATGTACATCTTCCATGCCAGGAATATACCGAACGCACCAGCACTGACGGAAATAATCATAAGAATCAGTTCAGTTGCATGGGATGGATGGGCATGTGGATGGCCAAGAACAGGTGCAAGATAATGTCCCCAGTTGGCATTTCCGCCAATTACTGTTGGTATTCCAAAATTTCCTGCAGCAACTGCTCCAATAGCAAGCAGTATTAATGGTATTGTAACCACACGGGGAGACTCTTTGAGATGGTCTTTCTGCTTCTGGGTCCCTCTGAATTCTCCGTGAAAGATCAGGAAAAATAGACGGAAGGAATAAAAAGCTGTCATACCCGCAACAAGTGTTCCTATAAACCAGGCAAACTTACCGGCCGGTACATTAGATACAAAGGCCATTGACAGGATCTCATCTTTGGAAAAGAATCCCGCAAAGCCAGGTACACCTGAGATAGAAAGAGAGGCCAGTAAAAATGTCCAGTAAGTGATCGGCATATACTTTTTCAGCCCGCCCATATATTTCACATCCTGCTCGTGATGCATACCGAGAATGATGGAACCGCAACCAAGGAAAAGGAGGGCTTTAAAATATGCGTGGGTAAACAGATGGAAAACGCCAGCACTATAAGCTCCGACACCACATGCTATAAACATGTAGGCCAGCTGGGAAACAGTGGAGTAAGCAACAACCCTTTTAATATCAGTCTGAGTCAATGCAATGGTCGCTGCAAAGAGGCATGTTATGGAGCCAACGATGGTAACAACGTTTAAAGCTGTAATGGAAAGTTCAAAGATCGGGTTACATCTGGCTATCAAAAACACTCCAGCTGTTACCATTGTAGCAGCATGAATAAGAGCACTGACAGGGGTCGGGCCTTCCATTGCATCTGGCAGCCAGACATGTAATGGTAACTGAGCAGACTTACCCATGGCACCGCAAAAGAGTAATAATGCAATGACTGTTGGAAGGTTGAAAGTCATCCCAAGCATAGTAAAAGTCTGATTAGCAATTTGACCTACATTGGAAAAAATCGGCTCATAATGAAGAGTACCAAATGCCGCATAGATGAGAAAAAGTCCCAGTATAAATCCAAAGTCACCAAATCGGTTAACGATAAAGGCTTTTTTCCCGGCATCTGCAGCTGACACCTTTTCGTAATAGAAACCGATCAGGAGATACGATGAGAGTCCAACGGCTTCCCAGCCGAAAAAGAGCTGCAGAAAGTTGTTGCCGAGCACCAGCATCAGCATTGAGAATGTAAAAAGACTCAAATATGAGTAGAAACGGTAATATCCATCCTCACCTTTCATGTAGCCCACTGAATATATATGGACCAGTGAACTGATGGATGTGACCACAATGAGCATCACAGAAGTTAGCTCATCGAGAAGAAACCCAACTGACACGCTCATGGTACCTGAGGAAATCCAGGTATATAGATCCTGATTAACGTGATGACCGCCCTTAACCTGTGAAAATGCGTAAAGAGCACAACTAAATGATGTAAGAACCGCTATAATCGGGACCCAATGACTTTGCACACCAAGCCGTTTACCAAAAAGAAAGGTAAAGGCAAAAGAAGCAAGCGGCAAAAAAGGAATGAGAAGTAAGTAAGTTGGCATGACTATCCCTTTAGCTCGTTGATATTATCAACATAAACTGTTTTTTTGTTGCGAAAAAGCACAATCACAAGGCCCAGGCCGATTGCGGCTTCAGATGCGGCAACGGTAATAATAAAGAATGTAAATGTTTGCCCTACAAGGCTATCCATATAATGACTCATCGCGATCAAATTGAGATTTACTGCATTGAGCATCAATTCAATGGATAGAAACATTATGATGATATTACGCCGTACCAGGAAACCATACGTTCCTATGGAGAAGAGGATGGCAGCTAAGACCATATACCATGACAATGGAATCATTTTTTCACCTCACAGGTATCTGTTCCGGGGTTGCAACCTTCCTCTCTTTCCTTCCGGGCAAGTACCAGGCCACCAATTACAGCAATAAGCAGGATGAGGCCGGCAATTTCAAATGGAAGGATAAATGTGGAATAAAGTTCAAAACCCATGGCTTTAGTATGGGTCAATTGTTGAATTCTCTCGACTGGGTAAGCTCCTTTGGCACCAAGCTTAAAAGATGGGATAATTGCCAGCAGGCAGATGCCAAGAGCAGCACTGGTGATAGCTGAGACACGATGACTCGCAATAAATCGTTCAACTTTAAGCTCTTGTCTGAGGTTAACCAGAAACATAACGAAAAGGTACAGAACCAGAATAGCACCCGCATAAACTATTACCTGTATGGCTGCGAGAAATTCTGCATTCAGGATTAGATAAAGACCGGCCATATGGAAAAAGAGTACAAGCACAGAAAGCACGCTATAGACTGGATTTTTGAATCGGACAGCAAGTAGTCCAGTGCTGATAATAACCAATGCACAGTAGAGAAATAAAATCTGGTTAAACATTGCTTTCCTCCATAGGTGCCATATCCTCAGTTTCCTGTTCCTGACGGACTTTAGTACCGACAAATTGTCCTTCTATTGTCCAGTCGGCAGGGACACTTTTCCTCTGCGCAGCTGGCAAGGTTGAAGCATTCACACCCCTTGGACGCCAGAAAGGATTGACATATGATTCATCATATCCAGTTCCTTCAATAAATTTGTCCCAGTTTTCAAGAAGAGCACCTTTATTGAAATAAATTGCATCACGGTCGTAATCTGAATATTCAAAAACTTCTGTCATTGTAATGGCGCCAACAGGACAGACTTCAACGCAATAGGCACAGAATACACACCGAAGCGCTTCTATAGAATATTCATCCACATACCTCTTTCCATTTTCATCATCATGGTATTGTATATGAATGCATCGTGACGGACAGACAGTTGCACAACGCATGCAACCGATACATTTAGAATCGTTTGTTACTGCATCACGAACCAAAGCATGTTGTCCACGGAAGCCTGGATACATTGGTGGCTTTTCTAGTGGATACTGTCTGGTAATAGGAGGCGAAAACAGCTTGCGTAGCGTTAAAGCCATTCCCTGCAGGATTTCAACCTGAAAGATGGTTTCAAGCAGATTTCTTTTTGGTTTATATTGAACTTTCATATCTTAGAGTTCCATAAGATCAATTAGCAAGAATCTTGAATAAGCCGGTCAAAACAACATTCAGCAAAGACAGAGGTATGAGTAATTTCCACCCCAGAGCCATCAACTGGTCATAGCGATATCTCGGTAAAGTTGCACGAATCCAGATAAACAGGAAAAGGAATCCGTATACCTTCAGGATAAACCAGAATGGCGGGAAAAAAGGTATTGCAAAAGGCCCGTTCCAGCCACCGAGAAAACATACTGTTCCAATGGAGGCCATGACCATCATTCCGATGTACTCAGCCATAAAGAACATGGCGTAGCGCATACCTGAGTACTCAGTGATATAACCTGAGACAAGTTCAGTTTCAGCTTCAGGCAGATCAAAAGGTACACGATTTGTTTCAGCCAGCATGGCAACAAAGAAGACGAAGAACCCAATGATTTGCGGAAAGAGGTAAATTGAGAATAAAGATGTTCCCTGAGCTTCAACTATTTCGGTCAGATTTAAAGACCCGGCGAGCATCATAACCCCAATCAGGCTCATACCCATGGGAATCTCATAACTGATGACCTGAGCCATGGAGCGTAATCCACCCAGAAAAGTATATTTTGAGTTGGATGCCCACCCGGCAAGAATTACGCCATAACTTGCCAGTGAACTCATGGCAAAGATAAAAAGGAGACCAATGTTAATATCCGCCAGAGCCCAACCCTTGGCAAACGGTAAAACAGCCAGGGATGCCAGCATAGTCACAAGGCAGATAACCGGAGCAGCCATAAAAAGAGGTTTATCAGCTTGTTCCGGGATAATATCCTCTTTGAAAAAGCTCTTAATTCCATCGGCGATAGGTTGCAAAAGTCCGTGCCAGCCAACGAGCATCGGTCCCATCCTGACCTGCATATGTCCAATTATCTTTCTTTCAAAATAGGTGACATAAGCCACATGAAGCAGGACAATCGCGAGGAGAACGGCGATTTGTAGTATAATTATTAGAATCTGCATAATTTCATTTATGTAATGATATCATTCACGGTTTACAATCTATCAAACCCAAGAGCCTATCTGTCACATTCTCCTAGAACCACATCAAGTGTTCCGATAATGGCAATAAGATCAGCTACCATCACTCCTTTCCCCATGGTAGCAAGGGCACCGATGTGAATAAAAGATGGAGACCGGATATGCATACGATATGGTCTGCCCATGCCGTCACTTATGAAATAGAAACCAAGCTCCCCTTTGGGGACTTCGGTGGCAACGTAAACATCACCTTCCATGTATACATCGCGGTCATCAATTAACTTGATCAGAGCCTTGCGGGCAGGGGTGTCAACTTCAACTTTTCTGCCAGGCTTTGCAGGCATAACCAGATCGGGTGCGTCATCACCAACAATAGGTCCTGGAGGCAGCTGCTCTATACACTGTCTAAGGATGAAATTAGATTGTCTCATCTCTTCCATGCGACAGCGGTACCTCGCATATGTATCTCCAGTCTCGCCCAGTGGAATTTCAAAGTCCAGTTTATCGTAGGCTGCATATGGCATATGCTTACGAACATCATAATCAACACCAGAACCTCGAAGAGATGCACCGGTAAGGCAAAGATCAACCGCTTTCTCCCCGGAAATAGTTCCAACCCCAATGGTACGTTTGAGCCAGATACGGTTTGTATCAATAAGAGTCTCATACTCTTCAATACACGCCGGAAATTCATCAACGAACTTCTCAAGCTTTCTCATAAGCTCGTGAGTAACATCCTGCCGCACACCACCTAGCCGCGTATATGTTGTGGTCAACCGGGAACCGCACAGTTCTGCAAAAAGCTCAAGCAGTGTTTCACGCTCTCTGAAGGCATAAAGGAAAACAGTCATGGCTCCAATATCAAGAGCATGGGTGGCGAGCCACAGAAGATGTCCTGTGAGTCTGGACATTTCACAAACCATGACACGCAGATACTTTGCCCTGTCAGGGACGTCAATGGCAAGCAACTTTTCAACTGCTTCACAGTAGCCGACATTGTTGGCCATGGCAGCGATGTAATCGAGACGATCAGTCAGGACAATATTCTGCGCATATGTTCTGTGTTCAGCAAGTTTCTCAAAACCGCGATGCAAATAACCAACCTGCGGATCACAATCGATGATCGTTTCACCGTCAAGTTCAATATCTACTCTTAAAACTCCGTGGGTTGCTGGATGCTGCGGCCCGAGCTTTAAAAGATACTTGTCTTCATCACCTTGTGATACAGGCACATCCAATGTGGTAGTCTCAGTCATCAGAATCTGCCCCCTGTTCAGTTTGAGCCCCATGAAAATCAAATTGCTGTAACTGAATAGCCTTTTTCTTTAATTCTATTAATCCTGCCCATTCAGTATCACCACGCAGTGGATATTCCTTGCGTAATGGGTGTCCTTCCCAATCGTCAGGAGTTAAGACTCTTTTAAGATTTGGATGATTATTAAACTTTATACCTACCAGGTCATACGTTTCGCGTTCGAGCCAGTTCGCCCCGGTCCACAATGAAGTGATTGAGTCAACCGAAGGATCTGATTCCGGAACCTGAGCTTTTATTCGCAATGATGTTCGATTTTCAATCGAATAAAGCTGATAAACAACTTCAAAACGCTCATGATGAGAGGCAACTCTTTTCAGATTGTCGACTCCACAAAGACAATTAAGATGATTCATTTTGTAGTCATTTCTAAGAAATGAAATGATGTCAAAGATCACATCTCGGTCGACAAGTACTGAAATCTGACCTCTATGCTCAACAATACCAAGAACTGCTCCCTGAAATTGTTCCTGCAACTTTTCTGCTATGCGAATTGGCTCCATCGCCCCTGCTCCTGCATAATTTTTTCCTGCAATTTCATTAATCCTTCCAGTAAGGCCTCTGGTCTTGGCGGACAACCGGGAATGTAAACATCAACAGGAAGAAACTCATCACCACCCTGAACCACTGAATACGTATCAAACACGCCACCACTGCAGGCACAAGACCCCATGGCCAGAACGTATCTTGGTTCAGGCATCTGGTCATATACACGCCTGACAACTGGTGCCATTTTCTTAGTGATCGTACCAGCAAGAATAAGACAGTCTGCCTGACGGGGACTGGCCCTGAAAATGATACCAAAACGATCAAGATCATTGGTTGCTGCACCTGCTACCATCATCTCGATGGCACAACAGGCAAGTCCAAAAGTTGCAGGCCAGATAGAACCGGCACGACCCCAGTTAATTATCTTATTCAGTGGCCCAACGATAGCGCTTGCACCGGGAATGTACTTGATACCATCCTTGATCTGAACAAGGTCGTTGTTCATTTTTCCCATTGAAATGCTCCCTTTTTCCAACCGTAGATATAGCCGACAAGAAGTAGAATAATGAATATGAACATTTCAATAAGAGCAAACATTCCTAACTTGTCGTAAACCAACGCCCAAGAGTATAGATAGATTGCCTCAACATCAAAGACGATGAACAAAATGGCAATCAGGTAAAATTTAATTGAGAACCGCATACGCGGTTCTTCAGTCGGTGGATTGCCGGATTCATAAGCGACCAGTTTTTCAAAATAAGGTCGCCTCATCCGAAAGAATCGGCCTATCCAGAGCGTAACTGCGCCAAAAGCGATACCAAGCACTATAAATAGAAGGATGGCAAGATATTCTGAAGGGAGGTATGAACCAGACATTTTATTTCCTTTTCCTTAGGCTTTCTGACTCAGAATGCGATCAGCGAAATCCTGTCGTTTCTGATCTGAAGCTTTCTCAGGGGTACCAAAACTCAGACACCCTGTTGTACATTTAGTGACACAGGCAGGCTCAAGACCTTCATCAATCCTGTCCATACACAAATCGCATTTGTCAACTTTACCAGTTTCAGCATCCCACTGAGGAACGCCCCAGGGACAAGCAGTCATACAGGCCTTGCAACCAACACATAGCGCCTGATCGACAAAAACGATACCGTCTTTCGCTCTTCTCTGCATAGCTGCTGTGGGACATGCATCCACACACCATGGCTTTTCACAATGGAAACATGCCATATAAACAAAATCGAGAACCGGAATGTTGTTCCTCATTTTCGGGCCGACCTGAATCATTTTACAGAAAAAAGCACCTTCTGCTGAATTATTTTTCGTTTTACAATGTACCTCACAGGCCTTGCAACCAATGCACTGTTCAACATCCTGGGTTACGTAATATTTACTCATTTTCTCTACTCCTCTTAAGCAGCCGGTTTAACAGTGACAAAGGATTCATTCAGAGCCAGACCACCACCAGCAGGGTCCCAATCTTTCAGCTTACCTTTCATAAATGCGTTATCCGCAAGCCCTTTTCCAAATGCTCGTTCCTGCGCTGGAACATCTGTACCAAAACCATGGAGCATGAAAACTGCCTCAGGATGAATAAAATCTGTAACCTGAGCTTCTATTTCTCCCTGTGTTCCCTGATTGGTAATCGTGACCATATCACCGTCGGAAATCCCCATTTTTTCTGCTTCTGCTGTGTTAATCAACAGTTTATTTTTGCCCAGAAGCTGTGAAAGAACCGGGTTGTTGCATGACTGACCATGGGTTTGATATCCTTTACGGCCAAAGAGAAGTCTATAGCTGCCCTCGGGAGGCTTTTCAGGACTTTCATAAGGTTTAAAACAAACAATGCCTTTTTCTTCCCATGAGTTATTGATAAACTCGATTTTTCCAGATTCGGTCCCAAATTCGATATTGTCGTCAGAACAACCAATGGCATCGTCACAAAGTTTAACAAATCCTTTCTCATCGAAATCTTCTATTTTGACATCAGTATCCTGAAGCTGATAGTTCCAGATATCTTCAATGGATTTATAAGGAAAATACTCCCCTTTTCCAAGACGTTCAGCAAGATCCACATAGATTTGCCAGCCTGGCTTAGAATCGTAGAGTGGCTCAACACATTTTCTTCTCATTCCAAACCCTGGTCTGGGTCCTTTCTCTGTACGAAGAATTGAATCCCGCTCAAGGAAGGTTGATTCCGGTAGAATAACATCAGCATACCAGGAGGTTTCACTGTAATTCACATCAACAGAAACCAGAAGATCAAGCTTATCAAGGATACGTTTCTGCTCTTTCGGATCCGGAAGGGCAATGAGTGGGTTATGCCTGTGAACGAAATAAGCCTTAACCGGATAAGGCTTACTGGTATCTATGGCATCGTAAGCCAGCTGCAACATTCCAGCGCCATTATCAAAATGACTCCAGGTACTGTCACAACTGTCACAACGAGGTTCATCCACACTCGGAATATCAGCCCCTAAGCTCTTCAATCCATTCAAATCAGCGTGTTTTGGAGTTTTGGGAAAAATCAAACCGCCGGTTTGTTCCACATTCCCCATGAGTGCATTAAGAATATTGAGCATCCGGCTAGCATAGAATGTGTCAGTATAGCGTGCATAGAGCCAGCCAATATGAAAAATAACACCGGGACGATCATCATTCACTTCCTTACAGAAATCCTTGATTTCTTCAGCTGAAATACCGGTCTCTTTTTCTGCCCACTCTGGAGTGTATTCTTTAACAAAGGCTTTAAGCTCTTTCAGCCCTGAACACCATTTCTTAACAAACGCTTCATCAAAGAACTTATTCTCAAGAATATAGTTGGTAATACCGAGCAAAAGTGCATAATCAGTGCCCGGAATATTTTGCCAGTAACGTGTGGCCTTAGAAGCAGTATTGGTAACCCTTGGATCCACATAGGTGACATGGGCTCCGTTTTTAACAGCCTTCATAAAGTTTCTTACTTCTTTAATTTTGAAGGATTCTGTAATATTGCGGCCAAATAGAACGATGTGCTTGGCATTTTTTAAATCATATGCAAAGCCTGTACGTCCCATACCAAATGTAGATTTACAGGCGTGGTTTGCATTTCGGCCACAGGTACAATCGTGGTTTATATAGTTCGGTGAGCCAACTGCCTTCATGAAAGCTTTACGCAAATCGGCGAATGGTCCGCCTCGGTCAGTGAGCATGATGGATTTTGCTCCATGCTCTGAAATAACGCCTTTAAGCTTGTCAGTGATGTAGTCATAGGCTTCATCCCATGAGACACTCTTCCATTTTCCACTGCCACGTGCACCATCACGGATCATTGGAGACTGGGGACGCTGATCATCATACTGGAAAGGAATGGAGGCTGCAGCTTTCGCACAAACAGCTTTTCCCATACCACCATCATTACTGTTGCCTTCTATCCAAGTGACCTTTCCGTCCTCCACTTCTACTCTTACCGGGCAACGTACGGCGCACATGCCGCAGATGGAGTACACAGATTTTTTCATTGAGATTTCCTCCAATTCTTCTTTTTTATTTTTCAATTCGACACCGGATGTTTTGCCTCAAAATGAGGTACTGTGAGCTCTGAACATGGTAATACAAGGCACATACAAAGATTACAGACACATACATATTCAAGTGGCCAACTGTCAAAGAAAGCACAAATAATCAGAATAAAATTCATTCTTTTAAATTCCGATGCGCAATTGTTAGTTTATTCTTTCAATCTAGTAAAATTTATTATATTAATGTCTAGCATTAAAAATACCAATAATACCTACAATGAAAGAAATCAATGCCAGTAACTATACGTCAGCTCGAGATTTTCAATGCAGTCGTCAAATGCGGTCAAGTCACAAAAGCAGCCGGAACTCTTTTTATTACTCAGTCCGCTGTAAGCCTTGCCTTAAATGAAATGGAAAATCAACTCGGGGGAGCTCTGTTTGACAGAGCCGGTAGATCCCTTGAATTGAACGATAGAGGACGTTTTTTTCTGCCGATCAGTCGGGATATACTGGACCGGCTTGAAGATCTTGATAACCTGATGAACCAGAAAGATGGTAAATTTGCAGGTTCTTTGAATCTCGTTGCCAGCTCCACCATAGGCAACTATGTCCTACCTTTTTTGATAACTGCATTTACAAATATGCACCCCGATGTCCATTTCAGCATGCATGTCTATAATACTAAAACAGCGGAAAAACTTATCATAGACAGGGAGGTTGATATCGGTTTTGTGGAGGGTGAGGTAAACAACGAACAGATCAGTGCCAAGCCATGGTTTAAGGACGAACTTGTCCTCATAAAACGCCCTTCCGGAGAAGCAGAAAACGAACAAATTATCTGTGATATTACGCGTGATCTGAAAAATTACAAATGGGTCATGCGCGAGGCCGGTTCAGGAACTGCCCAGATCTTCAAGAACAAACTTGGCAAGCATATTACTGATCTTTATGTGACCATGGAACTGGGTCACACAGAAGCAATAATTAAAGCAGTTGAAGCCGATGCCGGCGTTGGTTGCCTGTCTAATCTGGCAGTATGCCGGTCAATTGACCGTGGCACCCTGCAGCAAATCCACCTGAAAGATTTGGATATGACACGTCAACTTTACATAATCAGGCATAAGCACAAAGCTAAGACTCGACTGATTGACGAGTTTCTTGATTTTTGTCTTCTACTGAGTGAATGTAAAGAAGGGCAATCCTGCCTATCTTCACCGGAAAGCCTGCAAGAACTGGTTTTACAGTTCACTGATGCTGACTAGACTGCCAGATTAAAAAGAACTGGAATCAAGCACAGCCATGGCACCTCGGGGAATGAAATAGAGAGCTGTAAGTCATTGCCTCCTACCGTCCACGAACATATAAATTAACAGCAGGAGGAAAGTGTATTGTTATGGTGGTTTGTTACTTAACTATTGGGAACGCAACGACAGGTAATTGTACGAAACTTTAGTCGGTTACAAAGTTTATTGTGGAGCATAAGCGAGATTGCACTCGTACTGTTTAATCCCTTTTTCTTTCCGCATGGCCAGTATCGAACAAAATTCATCGTGACTGAGTGGAGAATTTTCCTGTTTTGCCAGGTACACAAGGCAATCAACGCAAATATGAAAAGAACAGGCGGCATCGGCTTCAACCACTTCCCAGCAAGCCTTTCTGTCATCTTCCACTAACAGACACTCATCTTGCTTATTACACTGAATAATTTCCCAACATTGCAGCTCAGACTGTTTAGACATAACTCCTCCAAATCTTCATCACTAAGTTCTATGCGTGAACAGCAATACATGCATAGGCTTGTTACCAATTCATTTCCCCGAACTCTGTCATCAACGGTAATGCAAAATTCCGGGAGAGAATGATGCTCTAGAATTTCAGTTTCTGACTGATACCGAACTTGCAATAGTAAGTAAAATTTATAATAATAATATTTAAGTTTCGCCGAACTAATACTTCCCTGACAAATTCCTCCTTCCTCTTTGTAATTATTAACAATTCGTTTCACAAAACTCTAAAATACCCTGGCCCGTTGAAACTCATTGCCTGAAACGCTGGCACTAACAGTAATATTTCCCGACAATACAGTTAGTTGTGCACAAAAATGGATGAATCCCAGAACACCGCATGGAATTTAAAGAAACCTGACTCTAAACATATAATTTTCAAATCGAATTCCTTTGTGAATTATTACGATATGGGTATAATATGAAACGGAAACGACCGAACTTTTAAGACTACTATCTGCCACCCCCATTGACAGGACACAGACCATGACAACAATGCAGGACTTTCTTGATGAAAATATCAAACTTCCTTCCCCTCCTGCAGTTGCATTAAAAATTCTAGAAGCTGTACGTCAGGACGAAAGCTCTTTCGATGATCTGGCCCAGATTATCATGGCGGACCCAGCCCTCACAGCACGTATCCTGAAAATCGCCAACTCATCGCTTTTTGGATTCCCTAATCCTGTTGAGTCGCTGAGCCAGGCCACAGCATTGATCGGCACCAATGCCCTTAAAAATATAGCCCTATCCTTTGTTATTGTTCAGGACTTCCAGGATGTTCCTCAAGGAAATTTTGATCTTAACCTTTTCTGGCGACGATCTATTACAGCTGCGGTAGCAGCAGATACGCTGTCAAATTACGTCAACTTGAAGGATCGTGACATTTTTGTATCAGCCTTATTACAGGATATCGGAGTACTGATCATGTATCTTGCCGACCCTGTTGCATACTCCTCCCTGCAGGATGAAAGGCGAGTAAACCATAAAAGTATCTGTGAGGCAGAACGCCTTAAGTTTGATTTTGACCATACCGAGGTCAGCCATCATCTGCTCACTACCTGGGGTCTGCCAGAATCAATCTGCCAGACCATCCGTTTGCACCATTCCGAAGCAGGCAACGAAAAATATAGCGAATCTGCCATGATTTTACAGCTGGCAGACAAAATATCAGCACTTTATCATGGCACTAACAGCAATAGTTTATCCATCGAAATACATCAAAAATTAGAGAAACTATATAACCTTACCGCAGAGCAGGTTGATGAACTGATTGATATTGTCGGAGATAAATCTCACGAACTCCTTGAACTGTTCCAGATAGATCCCGGTGACATCAAACCATTCTCAACCATTATGCAGGAGGCCAACGAAGAATTGAGCCGGCTCAATTTCTCATATGCCCAGATTGTGCTTGAACTCAAACAGGCAAAACAGAGTTCTGAACAACTGGCCATTGAATTGAAGCTGGCCAATGAAACCCTCCGGGAGCTAGCATTTCGTGACGGTCTTACAGGGCTTTACAACCACAGGTATTTCCAGGAAATCCTGGAGGCTGAAGTTGAACGCTCAGAACGCCACAGGCACCCTGTTTCTCTTGTCCTGATCGATATTGATTTTTTTAAGAAGGTAAATGATAATTACGGCCATCCTGCCGGCGACTATGTTCTGAAAGAAGTCGCGGATATGCTGACTAAACTTGTAAGGCGAATAGATATTGTTGCCCGCTACGGGGGAGAAGAATTTGGTATTATCCTGCCGGAAACAGCTCTCACCGGCGGTAAGATCCTGAGCCAGCGAATTCGCCGTGGGATAGAACAGATGAACATTGTTTATGAAGGACAATCTATCCCTGTCACTATCAGTTGCGGTCTTGCCAGCAATGATTTTGCCGACAACATGATGACACGTTCTGAACTGATAAAACGCAGCGATCATGCCCTGTATCAAGCCAAGAAAAATGGCAGGAACATGGTTGAATTTTAAAAAAGATTAAAAAGATTCTACAGGGATGGCTTAACAGGTTATTTCTGCTGGAATTACGTCCCCATCGGTTTGACGAATTGGCCTTCTTCCGCTGATGGGGACGTTTTTACAATGACAAATCAAGACAATGGAAAATAACGAAAAAAAAATCGCTGATGAAATACTCCTCAAAGTGTCCAAAGAAATAGCCATCAAATTTATTGAAGTTGGCCGCCTGACACCTGCAACTTTTGAGACAAATTTTTCCAAAATATACAATACCATTAAACAGACGGTGAACAAACCGTGATAGAGCTGTCCAACAAACTCAACTACTCTCCGGAAACAATTCATCATATTCATATCATGGGAATATGCGGAACCGGTATGGCAGCGCTGGCCGGAATGTTAAAGGCTTCCGGTTACAACATCACCGGATCTGACAAGGCAGTGTACCCACCCATGTCCCTTTTTCTGGAAGGAATCGGTATTCAGATTCATGAAGGGTATGGTGAACAAAATCTCATTCCCAAGCCAGACCTTGTCATTGTCGGCAATGTAATAACCAGAAAGAACCCGGAAGCTCATGCCCTTGCCGAGGCAAAGATCCCGTACCTCTCTTTCCCCCAGGCTCTTGCTCACTTTTTTATTCAGTCCAGGACATCGCTGGTGGTAACGGGAACCCATGGCAAAACAACCACGTCCTCACTCCTTGCCTCCTGCCTGAACAGAGCAAAACTTGACCCAACTTTTATGATTGGTGGAATTGTCCGTGAATTCGATTCCAATTTTCGACTTGGAAAGGGAGCACACTTTGTTTCGGAAGGTGATGAATATGATACTGCCTTCTTTGACAAAGAATCAAAATTTCTTCATTACCGGCCAGATATTGCAATTATTACCTCCGTTGAGTTTGATCATGCAGATATCTTTGCCGATCTTGATGCTATTAAACGATCTTTCAAAAAATTTGTTTCTCTCCTGCCCAAAAACGGTTTGATAATAGCTCACCTAGATGATCCCAATGTTGTTGAAGTTGTAGAGAATGCGCCCTGTGAAGTACAGGGATATGGACAGGACACAAGCCACGACTGGTCCCTTTATAATGTCCGTGCAGAAGGCGGAATCACCCATTTTAATGTCAAACACAAGGGCAGAGAATGGGCTAAGCTTGCCGTTCGGATGCCCGGTAGTCATAACTGCCTGAATTCTCTTGCTGTGGCCGCTGTTTTACATCGCATTGGTGTGACACCTGAAATTATCAACAAAGGGTTGTTTGAGTTTGGTGGAATCAAACGACGCCAGGAAATACGTGGAATTGAGAACACTGTCACAGTAATTGATGATTTTGCCCACCACCCCACAGCAGTCCGTGAAACACTTAAAGCTCTCAAAGACGCCTATGCCGAACAGCGTCTTATCACTGTTTTCGAACCGCGCACCAACTCATCAAGACGAGCTATCTTTCAACAGGATTATGTGAACTGTTTTGATGCTTCAACGCTCACATTTATCCGGGAACCGGTTCCACTTGACAATATTGCTTCAAGCGATCTTTTTTCAGCAAAGCAACTGGCCATGGATCTGCAACAAAGGGGCCTGCAGGCTGAATCCTGCCCTGACACAGATACTATTCTTGTTAAACTTCTGCCTATTCTCAAGAAAAATGATGTGGTTGCTATTCTTTCAAATGGAGGGTTTGACAACATTCACACGAGACTTCTTGACAGCCTGAGGCACTCCCCACCACCCGACCTCCTTTAACTCGCATTTCACTCATAACCAGCCTGCTGCCATAAAGCCTCCTTTCACCCTTCCCGGTTACTCTCTAATTCCCCGGACAGGCAGCAGTGACTTCCACCCTGAATCCGTGAGAAATGCGGGCTAAGATCTTGACCATTCCCCTAATATACCTTAGTATTGCCTTCATTCATTCTATGCTCAAATCCTGCCTCACAGTCCTGTGCAGGTGACGATTCGACCAGTTTTATTATTTTTGGAGGGGACCCATCATGAAACTCGCTGTCCTGAAAGAAATTGAAGAAGGCGAAAACAGGGTTGCTGTTATTCCGGATTCCATCAAACGACTCAGCAAAAACGGCTTTGATGTTTTGATTGAAACAGGTGCCGGCCTGGCATCCGGTCACAGTGATCAGGATTATACTGACAAAGGGGCCACCATTGTCGGCTCTGCCAAAGAACTTATCAACCAGGCTGACTGTGTTGTTAAAGTTCGACCGCCAACCATGGAAGAAGCAGAATCTCTGAAAGATGGCTCCTTCTACATTTCCATTATCCAATCGACCCTGCGGCACGATATAGTCAAAAAACTGCAGGAAAAGAAAATCACAGCCTTTGGCCTTGATATTATTCCACGCACATCTCTTGCCCAGTCAATGGATGTACTGTCTTCCATGAGTACTATTTCTGGATACAAAGCAGTGCTCCTGGCAGCTGACAACATCAACAAATTTTTCCCCATGCTCATGACTGCTGCGGGAACTGTAGCTCCGGCCAAAGTTCTGGTAATCGGTGCCGGTGTTGCAGGTCTCATGGCCTGTGCAACGGCTAAGCGTCTTGGCGGCGTTGTTGAAGCCTTTGATGTCCGGCCGGAAGTGAAAGAACAGGTTAATTCAGTTGGTGCAAAGTTTGTAGAAGTGCCTGTCAAAGAAGATGGCTCAGGCAGTGGCGGATATGCCAAAGAGATGTCTGATGAATACAAGAAAAAACAGGCTGAACTCATCTCCAAACATATTGCCAAATCAGATGTTGTAATTCCCACAGCATTGATACCCGGTCGAAAAGCTCCAATTCTGATCACAGAAGAACAGGTTAAATCCATGAAGCCCGGATCAGTTATTGTGGATCTGGCAGCTGAAATGGGTGGTAACTGCGCGGTTACTACTGTGGGAGAGAATACGGTTGTCCATGGCGTTCAGATTATCGGTCATGCCAACCTGCCTTCCACCATGTCATATCATGCCTCTCAGATGTTTTCTAAAAATATTGAAAAATTCCTTTTCCATATCTGTGATGAAAACGGTTTCAAGATGGATATGGAAGATGAAATCACCAGTGGATCACTGGTCACTAAAGATGGTCAGGTTATTCATGAGCTGACCAAGTCACTCATGGCCGGTTAAGGAGAAGAAAAAATGGAGACAGGAACAATCATCATCGGCTTGACCATTTTTGTGCTGGCCTGCTTTGCAGGTGCCGAACTTATCTCAAAAGTGCCTCAAACCTTGCATACACCGCTCATGTCCGGGTCAAATGCCATCTCAGGCATTGCCATTCTCGGTGCATTAATTGCCACCGGTAGACCGGAATCCATTAATGCAGAATCCCTGCTCGGATTTCTTGCAGTTATATTTGCCACAATCAATGTTGTTGGCGGATACATGGTTACGGACAGAATGCTGCAGATGTTCAAAAAGAAGAAACGGAAGAAAAAGAACAAGTAACCCCCGTTTAACTAAATGAGAACACTACAATCAAAACAAGGACTGTAACTGGTTAACAGTGCTTCATTTTCCTGGTTGAGTATTGACATCACAGCTGGCTGTATGACAATTCTCAGACGAAAAAAGGTGCTGATAAGTTGCTACATAAAAGAGAGTCAAGTCATGTCTACTGTTAATATAATCGATTTTGTATATCTGATATCAGCTGTACTCTTCATGCTCGGTATCAAAAACCTGAGTTCGCCGGCCACTGCGAAACTCGGCAACAAACTGTCCATGTCCGGAATGGCGGTGGCAATCATTGCCACCCTTGCAAGCCCAGATATGAACGGTTACATCATGATCATTCTTGCTATTGGCATCGGTGCAGGCGTCGGCGGTTATGCGGCTAAAAAAGTGGAGATGACCTCCATGCCGGAAATGGTCGCCCTGTTTAACGGCTGCGGTGGTGCAGCATCAGCCCTGGTCGCCATGGCCGAGTTCAGTGGTCACACCGGGGCTTTTGCCAATTTTACTTTGATAACTCTGCTTCTTTCCATCATTATCGGTGGATTGACCTTTACAGGTTCTATCATTGCATACACAAAACTACAGGGGATCATCTCAACCCGGCCAATCACCTATCCTTTCCAGCAGGTTGTGAATGGTGGAATTGTACTCCTTACCCTGCTTCTTGCCTGGGTCGTTTTTAATGATCCAAGCAGTACATTTTCATTTTTCCTTATTATCATTCTTTCTCTTGCTCTCGGTGTGCTTGCAGTTATTCCCATTGGTGGAGCTGACATGCCGGTTATTGTTTCACTTCTCAACTCCTATTCAGGCCTTGCCGTTTCCATGACCGGTTTTGCACTGAACAACAACGCACTGATCATTGTAGGCTCACTTGTTGGAGCATCAGGACTTTTCCTCACCATGATCATGTGCAATGCAATGAACCGCTCACTTGCCAATGTCCTCTTTGGGGCCTTTGGCGCTATTGATGAATCAGCACAGGATGCCGGAGAAGGTCCCACCGGCAGCATGAAAGGTTTTGAAGTGGAAGATGTGGCCATCGCCCTTGAAAATGCTGAGTCTCTTATCATTGTTCCAGGTTATGGAATGGCTGCAGCGCAGGCTCAGCACGTTACCAGGGAACTTGGTGATTACCTCACAGAAGAAGGCGTCGATGTGCGTTATGCCATTCATTCAGTTGCCGGTCGCATGCCTGGTCATATGAATGTCCTCCTTGCTGAGGCTGATGTTTCCTATGATCAGCTTTACGCCATGGAAGACATCAATGATGATTTCGCCACAACTGATGTTGTTCTGGTTATCGGTGCCAATGATGTTGTGAACCCTGCAGCTAATACCAACCCAAGCAGCCCGATCTATGGTATGCCAATCCTTGAAGTTGATAAGGCCAAAACCGTTGTCGTGCTCAAGCGTTCCATGAATGTTGGTTTTGCAGGAATTGAAAACGAGCTTTTCTTCAGAGATAATACCATGATGCTCTTTGGTGATGCCAAAGCTTCCATCCAGAGCTTATTGAGTGCTATAAAAAAATGATAACCTAAGCACTCTCAAAACAAAAAGGCGAATTGAGAAAGCTCTCAATTCGCCTTTTTCTTTTCTGTATGTTCCAAACAGAATGACTGAAGATGACTTATAAAATTTCTGCCATATTCTCCTTAAGCTGATCCACCAGACCTGAATAATCAACTTCACTTCTCCCAGCCTTTCCTTCTCTTTCAATGGTCTGTGCAATTTCAGCAAAATCATCAAGGCCAAGATTCATCAGGGCGCCTTTTAAGGTGTGCCCGACATTGCCTATGGACTGAATGTCGCCCTCTGCCACTGTCTTTTCCATTTTAATCATATGGTTTTGCAGAACATTAAGAAAAGTAGGCAGCATATCAGCCACTTTTTCAGCTGGAAGCTTGTAGTATTCACAAAGAAAAGCTGTTACCCGGTCTGTCACTGAGAGTTGAGACATAAATTTTTTATCCTTTTGAAAAATCGTAACCTGCAAGAGTTTCTCAGACTATAATTTCAAGGTACCCTCAACTCTTCCACTTTTAAGACTTTACAGAATATTTCGTCGGAGTCTACGCTTACCTGTTTTTTCAAAGAAAAATTTCCCATAAGGTACTTATCCGCCCTTGTGGGGTGTTAGAACTTTTTATTCTATGCTATACGAATGCATGGAACATGCAAATAAAAATCGAGCACTGCCTGATAGAGAAGCCAGACAACACGCTCATACAGTCTCATCATTGCAGAAGCGTATTCATCAACTCATAACAACTTTTTCTCTTCTGCAGGAGAATGATTCCGTCATCATAGGAGTTTCAGGAGGAGCTGACTCCATTTGCCTGTTGCATATCCTCTCTCTCATCTTCCCCGCATCCAAACGTGTTGCTGTTTATGTGGACCATGGCCTGCGTCCGCAGGAAACCGATGCAGAAAAAGCACTTGTTCAGGAACAGGCGGAAATCTGTTCAGCTCATTTCGAAACTGTTGCAATTGATGTTCAAAACGAAAAAAAACTCAAAAACTGTTCCCTTGAAGAAGCCGGACGTAACCTTCGTTACCAGGCTCTTGAAGGCCTTCGTGCCAGATTCCAGGCCACAGCAATTGCAGTCGGTCATACGGCTGATGATCAGGCCGAAGAGATTCTCCTTCGCCTGATCCGCGGCAGTGGAAGCCGCGGTCTCAGCGGGATGAAGCTGCAACATGGAAAAATTATCCGCCCCCTGCTCCATGAAAAAAAAGATACATTAGTCTCCTGGCTGCAGGAACGAAATATTCCATGTTGTCTGGACAGTTCCAACGATGATAGAAAGTTTCTGAGGAATAAAATTCGTCTGGATCTCCTGCCAAAACTGGAACAGGATTATAATCAGTCAATGCGACAGACACTCCTGCAGACAGCGGAGATCCTGGATGAAGAGGACAGGTTTCTCAGTGTGTTAACCAATGAATGTTTTCCAAAGCTTGTGCATAAGGAAAAAGATAAACTCCTCCTTGAACTATCCGGTTTTGAACGGGAGTCTCTGACCATAAAGAGACGAATACTTGAGAAAATATGCTGGGATTTGCAATCCAGACCATCATTTAAAATAATCAATAGTCTGCTGAAGCTTGCTTCCTCCCGGCAGGCCAAAGAAATCCATCTTGCTGATGGATTACGAGCTGTCAAACAACAAAAAACTATCTTCTTTCATCGTCCTTCAGGGAAAAAATCCTACAGGGGACCGGGGGTCATCTCAAAAGCCTTTTCCCCGATCACCATCCCCTGTCCGGGGATATATCAGGTTGCAGAGCTTAATCACAGGCTTGAGATATCAGAAGTTCCATTCTCTCCTGATCTTCCATTGAATTCAAAGCATCAGCTTGTGGACATGAAAAATATCAGCTTTCCGCTTCTCCTACGCCACCATAAATCGGGAGAGCGGTTCCATCCACTTGGTGCCCCCGGAAAGAAAAAAATCTCCAGATTTTTTTCTGACCAGAAGATTCCACTTTCAGCAAGAGACAGGTTTCCTCTTCTACTGTCAGAAAACAACATTCTAGCCGTTGTTGGTCTGCGGATTGAACAACAATTCCGGCTAACCGAAACAACAAAACATGTTCTCCTGGTGAAATGGGAAGAGAATGAATAATCAGAATAGTCAAAACAGCAACTCACCGGATGCCACAGATACATGCCTTGTCGCCTGTCCTATTTTTCGTCAGGAACTGGAATATCTATTAACAGAATTGAACCTCGCTCCCCGCATCAGTTACATGCATTACGCCATCCATAATAATCCGTCAAAAATGGATGACCAACTCCAGAAAAGTATAGAGAAAAGCACAGATACATGCAAAAAGATTCGCTTTCTTGTCGGCAGACACTGTGATAGCGAAAAAGGTATAGATGGTGTGGTGAAAGAGTGTGGTGGCCAGGTCCCTGAAGCAAAAAACTGTATCGACATGCTCATCGGTCATGAGCTGGCAGAAAAACTGCAGGAAAATCGAACTTCACTCATGACTCCAGCATGGATCAGGATGATCACGCAATCAATTCAGGACGGAAACTGGTCAATTACAGATGCCCGCATAAATCTTGGCTGGTATGATAAAATCCTGATTCTGGATACTGGAGTGGAACCGCTGAGCGATGAGCAAATCATGGCATTTTATGATCTGATTCAGGTGGAGATAGATATCCTCCCTGTAAACCTTGAACATTTTAAAACAGTGTTGCAGAATCTGTTACAATAAATTCATTGTAATTTTACCCAAAACCACACCCTTTCCCCAGAAAACCCACCATACTCTATACCGGTCATGCCGGTCATAAGAAGTGCCGTTGCTTCTTTCTTCCAGCTGGATATCGTCATTAAACACCCAGCCGTTGCCAAGGCCGTTGTCCTCGTGGAGATTGCTGGCATAAGCGCGGCTGAAGGCAATGGGGTTACCGCCTGACTTCACAAGATCGGTGTGCTTGTAGAGATATTCACATTATATGTTTTTCTGATTACGTATGAAACTCAGCCAACTTCACATGGTGAAGGCATAAGGAATTGGTAAAACAAAAGAATTACAAGTGATCGTGGTGGTGCCATTCCCGCGGAAGCGGGGATCCAGTTTCGTGCCAGCCCTCTGGATTCCAGCATACGCGGGAATGACAAACAAAATGGCTGAGTTTTGTACGTAATCAGATATATTTTTGCGGATTTTGATTGCAATCTCTCTTACTTGTGAATTTTGTTTTACAACTGAGTATGTTATAGAAATATAAGCTGTTTGATTCCAAGAAAATGTAAGATCTAGTTATCCTGGTTTAATCATGTGTTTCAAATTGTTCTTACCGGAAGGGAGTAAATTCTAGTATGTCTGATAAATCCAAACCCGATCCGTTTTATGATCTTATTATGGATGATGACCTTGCCAGGAATCAATGGCCAGGAAAAATTGACCAGTTAAAAAAGGACGGGAAACACTTATCTCTTATGGCCCAGGCCATGAACAAAGAAAAGTTTGAGGCACTAAAAAATCACAAGACAAGGACAGCCGGATGGACAATTGCCCGCGCCATAAATACCGGAACCCTCTATCCATCATCATCTGTCGGATGTCATGCCGGCGATCATGAATCCTACAGTGATTTCAAGGTGCTTTTTCAGCCAGTCATCGAGTCTTACCATAGCGGGTATAGTCTCGATAAAGACAAACATGTAACTGATCTTGATGTAACTAATATCAAAACAGATCTTAGTGAACAAGCAAGGAACAAAGTAATCTCAACCAGAATCAGAGTTGCAAGAAATCTTGATTTTTTCCCATTAAATCCAGGAGGAACACAACAAAGCAGACTGGAGATCATTAAATTGGTTGAAACAGCTGTTCAGACCCTGGAAGGTGATCTTAAGGGTGAATTTTATCGTCATACCACAATGACTCCGGACCAAACTCAAAATCTTATAGATGAGCATTTCCTCTTTAAAGGAAAAGATAAGATGCAGGCAGCTTCAGGGCATCATGAGTATTGGCCCATAGGTAGAGGAATATATCTCAGCAAATCAAAAGAGTTTATTTTATGGGTTAACGAGGGAGATCACCTGCGTATTATTTCAATGGAGCAAGGAGGTGATGTCAAGGGTGTTTTTGAACGATTAGGCCGTGGAATTGATGCCATTGAAAATGGCCTGAAAAAAATAACCAGAAGAGACTCCATATTTATGTTCGATGATGTTTTAGGTATGATTACCTGCTGTCCCTCAAATCTGGGAACTGCCATGCGGGCAAGTGTTCATATGCGTATTCCAAAACTTATTTCCAAAATGGGACTTGAAGGAATAGATTCAATCGCTCGTGAAAGCTATTGTCAGGCCAGGGGCGGCAGTGGCGAACATTCTGAAGTTATTGATAGAGTTGACATCTCCAACTGGAGACGATTGGGGGTCAAAGAGTATGAACTGGTTGAGGACATGATTAACTGTGTCAACAAATTAGCCATTATGGAAGATGAAATTGTATCTTAAAATGTTCTGGTATTTTAGTCTTCATTAAGGAATGGAGCAGGAATGTATGGATCTGAAAGAATGGCATACAGCACAATTACAATTAAATTTTTGAAGGTCTTGATATAAATGAACCTGCTTGCCAATAAAGAAAAGCGATCGTTCATTATTCAATTAATGCTTGCCGTGATCCTTTTTTCCGTAGCATACCTTATCGCTCAAAACATTCGGAACAATCTTGCCGATGTTGGGATACGGCTCAGTTTTGGATTTTTGGGTGGAGAAGCTGGTTTTGATGTAAATGAATCCCTGATTTCGTATTCAGCCTCTGACAGCTATGCACGTGTTCTGCTAGTCGGATTTTTAAATACTTTGGAATTGTCATTCGTCTGTATCTTGGGATCTACCATAATTGGTGTAGTTATGGGGATTGTTCGTGCAGGCAGTAACTGGCTCGGTACCCGGCTGGCACTGGCGTATGTTGAGGTTTTAAGGAATTTACCGAAACTGTTGATCCTTCTAGCAGTATTCATCATCATGATCAACCGCCTTCCCACTGTGCGACAGGCATGGAACTTTTTTGACGGCATCTACATTTCCAATCGCGCATTTTATTATCCCAGATTGATTTGGCATGATGGAATGGTGTTTGTGCTGACAGGTATCCTCGTATGGCTCATTGCTGCTGTTTTCTGGGGCAGGTATGCTAAACGAATCCAGGATATCACAGGTCGACAACTGCCTGTGAAATGGCCTGCTCTTGGAGTTTTGTCCCTTACTGTGTTGTTGATTTCATTTTTGTTTAATATTTCGTATCAGTTTTCTCTCCCTGTTTTAAAAGGTTTTGACTTCACTGGTGGATCGCGTTTATCTGTTCAGTTTGTGGCACTTGCTTTCACCCTTAGTATTTACCATGGTGGCCAAATTACAGAGCTGGTTCGGGGGGGGGGGATTCAATCTGTTCAGAAAGGGCAGATCGAAGCTGCAGCATCACTTGGCTTGAAACCTTCTCATGTAACACGCTTTGTGGTTTTGCCACAGGCCTTGCGTATGATCATTCCACCAATGGGAAATCAATACCTTAATCTGATTAAAAACACCTCCATTGCCCTGGCAATCGGCTATTCGGATCTTGTCTCGGTGATGAGTACTTCCATTAATCAGACTTTCAGACCCATTGAACTCATGTCCATTACGATGATGACCTATCTTGCCATCAGCCTTTTGGTTACAGCTCTTCTTAATTGGTTTAATTACCGAACTAAAATAGTGACCAATTAAATGATTCATACGAATAATACGACTATCAGCTCTCCACCTGTGAAAAAACTTGGTGTAATGCGATGGGTGCGGAACAACCTGTTTCGTAACACCTTTGATAGTATTGTCACCATCAGTGTGGTGTTGTTTTTGTTGTGGATTGTACCTGCTGTTTTCTCCTGGATGTTCTTCGATGCCGTTGGATTTAATGGTGACGAAGCCCTTTGCCGAGCAACAGATGGGGCCTGCTGGCCCTTTATGCGGGAAAAGGCCAGGCTTATTTTGTTTGGAACATATCCATATGAACAGCAATGGCGTGCTGCCCTTGCATGCCTTGTTGTTATCGGGCTTGTTGCAACGTTGATCTTTAAACGGATGAAAGTAAAATGGATGGTTCTGCTATGGGCTACTGCTGCTGCTGTTTTTGTAGCTCTGATGCTTGGCAATGTTTTTGGCTTGCCTGCGGTGCAGACAGTGAAGTGGAATGGACTTCCGGTATTCCTACTGCTATCCGTATTTAGTCTCGCCGCAGCCTTTCCACTTGGAATTCTGCTGGCACTTGCCCGGCATCAGGATGATTACCTGTTCTTAAAAACCTGGCGGCTGGTTATATTGAACTGATTCGGGGTATCCCTCTGTTGATGGTTCTGTTTATGGGATTGTTTGTCCTTCCCATGGTCATGCCCCGAGGTTTTTTTCTAGAACCTCTCTTTGCAATTCTTGTTGCGCTGATGCTCTTTCACGCAGCATATTTTGCAGAAGATATCAGGGGTGGACTTCAAACACTAGAGTCGGGACAAGTTGAAGCTGCAGACAGCCTCGGCTTAGGTTATTGGCCCAAAGTTTTGCTGATAGTTTTACCACAGGCCTTGAAACAATCACTGCCAGCTATCTTTAACACCTTGATAGGTGGGTATAAAGATACTTCGCTGGTTATCATTGTAGGGATCCATGACATTATCTCCACTGCAAAAATGGCCTACAGCGATCCGGGTTGGCAGCGCTACGGGCTTGAAGCATATTTTTTTGTTGGTATTTGGTATTTCTGCTCCTGCTGGTGTTTATCCGCTTATGGTCGCCATCTAGAGAGAAAACGTGCAAAATAAAAGAGTTTTATCTGAAACAAAGGATACGAGTGTTCCTGATACTCAGCCACTCCCGTTATGAGTGCAAGTTACTCAACTTGGGCACTCGTGCAGCAAAATTGGCATAAATCGCTCCAGAATGTTGCC
>DQTH01000301.1 GCA_015662865.1 Desulfocapsa sulfexigens | reverse complement strand
TGTAATTCTTTTGTTTTACCAATTCCTTATGTCTTCACCATATGAAGTTGGCTGAGTTTCATACGTAATCAGAGATTTTTTTGATATGACATAATGCCTTGCTTGATAAGCTAAATCCATGAGTTAGTATCAAAACAATCACACAGCGTCACGGATTCAGGTTTTTAGGTAAAATGATCTGGGCCGTCATCCCTCCATCATCATTATATTTTAATGCGAACTTTCCTTGATGTTCTGCTATGATTTTTTCAACCAGTGTCAGACCCATTCCCGTTCCGTAGGTTTTCGTCGTGAAAAACGGATCTGTAACCCGGTTTATATTAGATTCTCCAATTTCATTTCCAGAATCTTTAATGGAGATAAGGACGTTATCCTTTTCTTCCCTGCAGGAGATAGACAGTGTCCCTCCGTCTGGCATGGCCTCTAATGCGTTTTTAATGAGGTGCAACAACATCTGTTTAATCAACTTGGCATCAATAAAGAGTTCCGGTTCCGGGGGAGGGAGGTTAGGATGATAGGCAATTGATTGTTTTTTCATGGATCCGTAAAAGAGCATAATGCTTTTACGGATGAGCGGATAAAGTGGCTGATTGTGTTTGTTCGGTTTATGGTCACTTACAAAACTGAAAAGATCATCAAGGGTGGATTCGATCTTAGATGATTCCATGATCATCATATCCAGAAATTTCAGATTTTTCTCATCTGTACTTTTTTTGGCAAGAAGTCGTGCAATCCCACCAATAGAGGTGATCGGGTTACGAATAGCATGTACTAGTTGAGCCGACATATGACCCAGCACGGAATAACGTTCTGCAGCAATAAGAAGGTCTTTATTTTTTTCCAGTTCCTGTGTTACATTTTCCAGTTCTGTGATTTTATTGAGCATGGTTTGATAAAGATGGCTGTGCTCAATGGCCAGACTTGCCTGGTTCGCAAATATTTCCAGAGAATTAATATCGTCTGTTGATATTGGCTGAGTCGTAACAAAATTGTCAGCTATGATCACCCCAAGAGATTTGTCTGGAGAAAAAAGAGGCGTAATAATAAAAGTATCTTCCTGAAGTGCTGTTAGAAGTTGGCTTGTCGCGGGCTGATTACCGGCAAAACCATTTTGGACATGAATACTTGAACGATTTCTGCATGCTCTGATAAGAATGTGGTCATGGTCATCTGCCGCTACGATTAACTCCTTAACTGTAATGTTAAGTTCAGTATCATCAGTCATGCATGATGTCTTGATATTGTTTAGTATGTCCCCGAGGTGCAGATTATCCTGCTTTATGGAATTCCAGATTTTTCCGGCATCGGCTCTGCAAGGAGGACCAATGGCCATTTTTCCCTGCAACTCAGTTCCGGTTTCATTGAAAAGGAGAAGAAATGCCCGATTGAATTTTAATCCTTCTTCTGCTGTTATTCCTACCAGAATGGATTGAAGAACAGTATCTAGCTCAATACTGTTCAGGTAGGCAGTATTCATTTTCAGGTTCAGCTGATGAAGAAACCGGGCACGATAATTTGATAGTTCCAACTGTTTTTGGTAGTTGCGGTTATCTATGGTGAGTCTTCTTTTTTGCAGCGTTCTGCGAATTGCAAGACTGAATTCTTCTATTTTTACCGGTTTTGCCAGATAATCATCTGCACCTTGTCGCAGACAGCCAAGAGCAACCTTCAGGTCTGTTGTTCCTGTGAGCATGATGATGCCGAGATCCGGATAGAGCGGGACAATATCCGTGAGTACCTCTGTACCGTCCCGATCGGGAAGGCCTATGTCCAGGAGGATGAGTGCGACGCGTTCTCGTTCAAGAATCTGATAGAGTTCTTTGGCATTTGATGCAGTGAAAACAGTGAACCCTTCGCTGGTGAGCAGGCTTTCAAAGATGAGAAGTATTTCCTGTGAGTCATCAACAAGCACAATAGACTCACCAGGGTCAAGGTAGTTGCTTGTTGGCGTCGTTTCATTGTGATTAGATGCTGTTGGCAGGTCAGTCATATTTAAACCATGTCCGTGAAACTGTGAGTGAATTTGATTGCAGGATACATAGACAGATCATAGTTAGATTGTACAGGGCTGGAAGGAAAAGGAAAGAAAAATTCCTATTTATTCTCAATAATATAATTGAATAAATAATTGAGTGGGGGACTGGTGAAAAAAGAAGTAAGTGACAGTGAGTTACAAAAAGTCATCGCAGATTTTTTGGAAATGGGCCATGTGGAGAATATTGTTGAGATGTTCAAACAGGATTTTCGTTATTATGGGTGGGTGGGAGAGCTGCTTGATGATGAACGATTCAATGTACGGCTTGGGCTTTCAGTTCTTTTCCAGGAGTTAAAGCTTTGTTGTCCTCATGATGTTCAGCTCGCGGTTCCATCTCTCTGTAAAGCACTTGATAATGACAAAGCCCATGTTCGTGGCGAAGCTGCAAATGTCCTTAGAATAATTGGAAACTCGGAAGCGCGATTATGCGTAAGCAAAGTTTTGCAGGATGAATCTCCCCAGGTTCGCGAAGTTGCAAAAGATGTTTTGGAGGAGTGGGAGTGAAAAGGATTTTTTCCTCAGGCGGAAAGCTTTCCACAGGGTTGAAAGGTTTTGAGTCACGACCTGGTCAGCAGGAAATGGCAGAAGCTGTGGCTGAAACACTGCGTGATGGTGCAGAGAGAGTTGATGGGCATGGTTCAGTTCTACTGGTGGAGGCAGAAACAGGAATTGGTAAAACACTTGCCTATCTGGTTCCTGCTCTGTTATCCGGACAACGTGTTGTGATTTCAACAGCCACCATAAATCTTCAGGATCAGATTCTGAATAAAGAGATACCTCTTCTTGAAAAGGTGCTTGAGATGGATATTCCTGCACTCTGCATCAAGGGCAGGCAAAATTATCTTTGCCATTATCGTTGGTTCCAGCATCGGTCAAATCCTCAAACTTCTCTGGTTGAGAACAGGGAAGAAGAAAAAATTGAACAATGGCTGGAAAAAACAGAATATGGGGACAGGGCTGAGCTTTCCTGGCTGCGAGATCGTTCTCCGCTCTGGCCAAAAATTTCAGCACAGCCCAATCAATGCCTTGGGGGAGATTGTCCGGAATCCGGTCTCTGCTTTGTAAATCGTCTGCGAAAACAGGCAGGGACTGCCCGCCTGCTTATTGTGAATCATCATCTCTTTTTTTCCGATCTTGCTTTACGGCAAGCGGGATATGGTGAGATATTACCAAGATACAACGCAGTCATTTTTGATGAAGCACATCATATAGAAAATGTAGCCACCAATTTTTTTGGCAACCATTTCAGCCATTACCAGCTTGTTGATCTCATTGGCGATATTGAACGTCAGGCGGAAACAGATCTTCCACCATCTTCTTTTGACAGCCTGGCAGGCTATGGCAGAGGATTAAAGCAGCGGCTAGATCTTTTCACCGCGCTTTTTCCTGCTAAAAGAGGCAGGTATCCCTTGGCACCGCTTTTTGATAAAGTTGCTCACTGGCAGGAAACAATTGATAATCTTGCAAACGGTCTGGAACAGCTCGCCGAACGCTGTATAAAGCTTGCTCCACATGGGGAAATCTGGAATCTGTTTGCGGATCGTGCCGGTGAACTGCAAAAGAATCTGCTGCACATTTCAGGATCAGGGCAGGTGAATAACGACTATTTTATCTATTGGTACGAACGAAGAGAAAAGACAGTCAGTATCTCTGCCACTCCGGTGAAAGTGGCAGACGAACTTGAAAACTGCCTCTATAACTCTGTACAATCCTGTATTATGACTTCCGCAACCCTCACAACCGGGGGGGATTTTAAGTATATCCGTGAGCGTCTTGGTATTGATGAAGCCAGCAAAACGCTTTGTCTGCAATCGCCCTTTGACTATGAAGGTCGAACTCTGTTATATGTACCGGAGCAGGGTTTTCCTGAAGCTACGGCTGAGAGCTATGGAGACATGCTACGCACGCGTATATATGAACTGTTAAAAATCAGTCAGGGAAGAGCCCTTGTCCTTTTTACCAGTTTCAAAGCCATGGATATGGTGGCTGATTATCTTGAGAGTAGATTATCTTACCCCGTGCTGGTGCAGGGAACAGCATCACGACAGGCTCTTCTTGAACAGTTTCGTGAAACAACTGATTCTGTGTTACTTGCTGTTGCCAGTTTCTGGGAAGGTGTGGATGTGTCCGGAGATTCTTTAAGCTGTGTGCTAATAGATAAACTTCCCTTTGAAGTACCAACCGACCCGGTGATCCAGGCACGGATGAAGGCCATTGAAGCGGAAGGCGGTAAACCGTTTTTTCAGTTTCAGGTACCCCGGGCTATCCTTACACTCAAGCAGGGTGTGGGACGACTCATGCGGTCAACAACTGATCGAGGTGTTATCGGAATTATGGATATTCGTCTGTACTCAAAAGGTTATGGACGAATGTTTCGGGCAAGTCTGCCACCTTCTCCGGTGGTAAGAACGCTTGAAGATGTGAAAGAATTTTTTAATTTACAAGGATAACAAGATGGCTGATGCAGTTACGGCGTCCTCTAAAGAACAGTTGATGTCTGCCATTGCCTCGGAAGTGGCAAAAATAGAGCAGGCCATGCATGTGGATTTAGCGGTTGCTACCAAAGGAACTGATCCATTGTTAAATGAAGTTCTGGAATATGGAATGTTTAATGGTGGAAAACGATTGCGCCCTTTACTTGTTGTTCTGGCTGCACGTCTTTCAGGTTTTGACAAGTCAAAAAATGAAGAGTTATATAAGCTGGCAATCGCTTTTGAATATCTTCACGGAGCTACTCTTTTTCACGATGATGTAATTGATCAGGCAGATTTGCGTCGTGGAAAACCATCTGTATACAAGGATTTTGGTGAAATTGCTGCTATTCTTGGAGGTGACTTCCTCCATGCCAGGTCCATGTTTCTGATCGGTTCCCTTGGGGGTACTCCTGCGCTTGAAGTCTTTTGCCACGCTACAGGCTCCATGGTTGATGGTGAGTTCTTGCAGCTTCGTAACGCGCAAAATTATAATCTTTCCGAACAGGATTATTTTTTGGCGGTTCAGGGGAAGACTGCCTTGCTGATTGGTGCTACCTGCGAAATAGGAGCCATTGTGGGTGGGGCTACATCTTCTCAGCAGCAGGCTCTTGCAGAATATGGAATCGGACTGGGCACAGCTTTCCAGATTGTCGATGATCTGCTTGACTATCAGGGCGATGCTGACAGGACAGGGAAAACTGTTGGAAATGATTTTCAGGAAGGGAAAATGACTCTTCCTCTGATATTGGCACTGAAAAGCGCGAATTCTGTTGACAAAGAACGACTACTGTATCTCCTTGCTAATAGGGATGCATGTAAAACAGGTTTTTCTGAGGCGTACGACTTAATAGATAAATATGACGGTTTTGTTCGGAGCAGAAGCAGAGCGGAGTCGATTATGGCAAAGGGAGTAGCTGGGTTGGATATGTTTTTAAGTGAAGAAAAAGAAAATTCTGCATCAGTATCCATTCTTCACGCTCTGGCAGAGTATGTACTGGTAAGGCAAAAATAAAGATTTCATGATCTTTGAAACATAAGTTATGAGCCGGAAAGCAAAAAAAAAACAAACAGCTGTTTCGCGTCGTCGTAAGAAAAAGAGCAAACGTTCATTCATCAGTATAAGGATCTTTTCTTTTTTGCTCCTTTTGGGACTGTTGATTTTTTCCATGGGTGCTGCCGGCTATGTTATTTTTTTCAGAACTACAATTGCCCATGGTGCCACCTTGGAGTCGGGTGAAGTGGATATCGCTTTTGAGGAACCCTACACAAACATTTCGGAATTGCCTTCAGACATCCCACCGGTACGGGATGCCAGTCTGCCCATGGTTGCAATCATCATTGATGACATGGGATATCACAAAAAAATTGGCAATGAACTGCTTGTTCTGCCCATAAATCTTACTTTTTCCTTTCTTCCTGCAGCACCATTCACTCCTGAATTGGAAGAAAAGGCTTTTCAATCGGGCAGGGTCGTTCTTTTGCACCAACCCATGGAGCCTAAAAGCAAGGAGTGGGACCCCGGCCCGGGAGCATTCCTGACAGGTCAGAGTAAAGAAGAGCGGGAAAAATTGTTTAACGGGAATCTTCATGCAGTACCCCATGCAGTGGGGGTGAATAACCATATGGGGTCTCTCTATACTGAAAACAGGGAAGCCATGGATGCTTTCATGCTTCTGCTTAAAAAGCAGGGTTTATTTTTTATTGATAGCTTCACTTCTGCAAAGAGTCAGGGCTTGCTGGCAGCCTGCGAGGCAGGTATTCCCACTGCGAGACGCCATGTTTTTCTGGACAATGTTCATTCGCAGGATAAAGTCTGTAATCAACTGCAGAAACTTGTGAAAAGTGCAGAGGAGAATGGCTGGGCCATAGGAATAGGTCATCCGAATGAGGCAACCCTTGCTGCATTGACAAACTGTCGTGAGAAGCTGCTGAAACGTGTACGTCTGGTGAGTGCTCAGGAGCTGTTGATTAAGCTGAACAGTCAGTAAAAGGAGCCTTTTTCTTTGTGGGATAAGAGCAGGCAGAAAAGTTCTGCCTGCTCTAAAAGGGAAGATTTGAATCAGTGTTTGAATGAACGCTGGCCGGTGAACATCATGGCAACTTTCGGATCTGCCTCATTACAGGCCTCAATGGTGTCGGAGTCACGCATGGAGCCGCCTGCCTGAAGAATAGCAGTAACACCCTGCTCTATTCCGACATCTGCGCCATCTCTAAAAGGGAAGAAGGCATCAGAGATCATGACAGAGCCGGGCAGGTTGGCACGATCTTCAAGCACCTTGGCATCAATGGCCTCTTTCTCACCTTTGTCACGCTTCCCTTGAGTAATCTCCAGACAGAGGTCAGCATACGGAATTTTATGGGTATCAAAGCAGAGGATATCTGCATATTTGATATAGGCTTTGTGGACAGCTATTTCTGCAACACCAACCCGATCCTGCTCGCCGGTTCCGATTCCCACTGTGCAGCCGTCTTTTATATAGAGAACAGAGTTTGAGGTAACCCCATGCTCAACTGCCCAGCCAAAGAGCATATCATCGATTTCTCGTTGTGTAGGCTCTCTGTCGCACTTGTAATCCACGCCTTTTCTGGTGGCTGTGGCGGGTTTGAGGTCGTCAATGGAACGGATGGAGTTCACTGCTGATTGCTGGGCAATGATGCCTCCGTCAATAAGGCTTTTGAAATCCACAAAACGAAATTTTTCAAAGTCTGCCAGCCGGTTAATGGCATTCATCTTGATTACCCGAAGATTTTTTCGTGCTGCCAGGATTTCAAGACTTCCTTCCTCAAAATCAGGGGCACAGACTACTTCAAGATAATTTTCTGCCATCATCTTCGCCGTATCCGTATCAACCGGGCGGCTCATGATAACAGCACCACCAAAGGTAGCAATACGGTCACAGCGATTGGCCTTGTTATAGGCATCACTTATGGACTCGCCAATGGCTGCACCACATGGGTTGTTGTGCTTGAGAATAACGGCCGCAGGTTTATCAGTCATATATTTGATGATGTTGAGCCCGTTATCCACATCTGTAAGATTGATTTTCCCGGGATGCTTACCGACCTGCAGCATGTCTTCCACACTTATTGCAGAAACAAGACCGTTCCCGGGTTCTATGAACTGGCAGTCCCCAAGGGTGAGGTTCCCATTAACGAGTTCATAAAGAGCGGCTTCCT
>DQTH01000031.1 GCA_015662865.1 Desulfocapsa sulfexigens | reverse complement strand
CATATGCTTGCAACTTCAGCACTACTATTTTGAGCTATTTTCTTTTTATATCAGTATCTTGGTCCTTTTCTCAGGGCCGACTATCTAATATATTTAACAATACATCTTTTTTTTTAAAAAAACAAACGGGTTAAGAAAAGTTCACTTTTCTTAACCCGTTATTTCACAACCCATGGAATTTATCCAGAAGCTGGCTATACTTTACTGCCGATATTTATTGAAACATCCTAAAATACACCTTTTACTTTTCCGGTTTCAACATCAACATCGACCCGACGATAGGCGGGATCAGAGGCAGTACCAGGCATAAGGCTGATTGCACCAGCCACAGGGACAACAAATCCTGCTCCTTTATAGGTGAGGATATCACGGATGGGCAGAGTCCAGCCGGTAGGTGTTCCTTTCAAAGCAGGGTTATGGGACAGGGAAAGGTGAGTTTTCACCATGCAGGTTCCCATTTCTTTCATATCCGGATCATCAGCAAGGCGTTTCAGTTTGGCCTTTGCCTCAGGTGTGTAGGAAACGCCATCAGCGCCATATACTTCTTTGGCAATCAGATCGATGCGTTTTTCAAGTGGATCGGAAAGATCATAGAGGAACTTAAAGTCATTGGGCTCTTCACAGGCATCAACAACTGCATCAGCAAACTCAAGTGCTCCATCACCACCGTGCTCCCAGTGACGTGACAGGGCAACACGGGCCCCGGCTGCCTCACAGATACGACGAACCGCCTTAATTTCATTGTCCGTATCCGTAAAAAATGCGTTAATGCAGACAACCGGATTAATTCCAGCCTTTTTAACTGTCTCAATATGATGAAGAAGGTTCTTACAGCCCTCTTCAACCCAACCAACATTCTCTTTACCATACTCTTCGGGCATGGGCTTGCCGGGAACTGGAATCGGAGCACCACCATGACATTTAAGAGCTCGGATTGTTGCAACAACAACTGCGCAGTTTGGCTTATTGCCTGAGAAACGGCATTTAAGATTCCAGAATTTTTCAAAGCCGATATCTGCACCAAAGCCTGATTCTGTAATATTGTAATCCGCAATTTTCAGACCAACACGATCAGCAATAACCGAAGACTGGCCAATGGCAATATTTGCAAAAGGACCGGCATGAACAAGAACCGGCTGGCCTTCCAGGGTCTGCATCAGGTTTGGATTAAGCGCCTGTACCATCCATGCTGTCATGGCACCGTCCACCTCAAGATCTGCAGTGGTGATTGGCTTGTCCTGTTTGTCATAGGCAACAACTATTTTTCCAATACGGCGTCGCATATCTGCCAGATCATTGGCCACAGCAAGAATCGCCATAATTTCAGAAGAAACAGCAATGGCAAAAGAAGACTGCATGGTCATACCATCCATCTTGCCGCCAATACCCATGGTAATATTTCTCAGTGCCTGGGCACAAAAATCCATAATCCAGTTAAACTCTACTTTCTTTGGATGGATATCAAGACGTTTGAGGTTACGCTGGGCGAGTTGCTCATCTGTGTAATTAGACTCATGCTGCATGCGGGAGGTAAGGGCAACCATACCAAGGTTGTGAGCATTCATGATGGCGTTGATATCACCGGTGAGACCAAGGGAAAACTCGGTGAGTGGAATACACTGGGCAAGCCCGCCACCGGCGGCTGAACCTTTGATATTCATGGTTGGTCCACCGGATGGCTGACGAATGGCACCAACAACAGATTTATTACGTTTGCCAAGTCCCTGAACAAGACCCATGGCGCAGGTGGATTTTCCCTCACCCAGCGGAGTGGGACTGATGGCAGTTACATCAACATATTTCCCGTCAGGTTTATCACCAAGACGGTCCATGATTCTATTAAAATCCAGCTTGCCTACATAGTGACCATAGGGAAGCACTTCCTCTTTTTCGAGTCCAAGCTGCTCACCAAGCTCATAAACAGTTTTCATTCTGGTTTCTGCTTCTGCTGCAATTTCCCAGTCAGCATGTTTCGTTGGATCAAGAACCATATTGATCTCCTTTTACAATAAGAGTTAGTTGATTTGGCCTGATTTTAGTCAGGACGGGTTTTTGCTTCATCAGAATTGATAGTGTATATAACTAATCCTTAACAAAGTGTCAATATGAGGGCAGGCAGGCAAAAAAAAACTCCCACCCTTTTTCAGGGTGAGAGCTTTTTTGATAGCATTGTTGTCTAATACAAAGTCAATCAAAAACAGTAGGATATCGCCCTTTCATTTCTGCTGCCAATGGGATCATAACTTCACGCATGGAAGGTTCAGCGGCTTGAGAGGTTCTCAGCTTAAAAATATGCTTCCATTCTTTGAGATTGCAGTACACAATAATCTCAGTTTTACAGGAATTAGGCAAAACTGTACGTGCTGCCTGCGGAGTGGAGGTTTCAAGCAGTTGCAGATAGATGTTCTCAGTATCTTCCATGGCCTTTTGCCAGAGCGCAAACTCTTCGGTTCCTTCTTCATAAAACATGGGTTTTATAAAAGTCACCTGATTACCGAACTTATCCTGGCTGTAACGGCAGTACCGCTGGCTTTCCTGCAGGTAGGAACATGGTCTGTGCCGGACAATCTCGTGCGTTACAGCACGATTCACCGTAAACTTGACTCCACAATAGCGATGATTGGCAATAATTGACGGCGGAAGCT
>DQTH01000136.1 GCA_015662865.1 Desulfocapsa sulfexigens | reverse complement strand
TTGCATATAGTACTACCTTTTTAAAGTCTTTACTCTACAATAACAGTTGGTTGTGACTTTTTGAGGACAATCTAAGTTAGAACAATAGAAAATGAATGACTCCTGCCACTATACAGGATATCTTTTACCGACCAACAATAATGATGGATTCGTAAAAACTCTTCATCTTAAATTTTAACTTTTTACGAGTTTCTCACTAATGCGGAGTCAGTATCTGGAAAAGAGTTGACACTTTCCAATGGTCAGCCTAAGTTTCAGGCAGCCGCCAAAAGGATCCAAGCATCCTCTTATTTTCATTCTTTCATTATAGCAAAAAACACAGTGTACCCAGATTATCCTTTTCAATCAAATTATCATACCATAGGTCCCCACAGAATCCATTATGTGGATGAAGGCAGGGGGGATACCATTGTCATGGTCCACGGCAATCCCACCTGGTCTTTTTATTATCGCAGGCTGATCGCTCTTCTTTCCCGTGAGCATCGTGTCATTGTAATTGACCATATGGGTTGTGGTCTGTCAGACAAACCACAGGACTATGATTACTGTCTTCAAAACCACATTGATAATCTTGAATCTCTTCTGCAGTCTCTTGGGGTGAAAACATTTTCTCTTGTAGTCCACGACTGGGGCGGAGCCATTGGCATGGGCGTGGCTGCAAAAAATCCGGACGCTTTAACCCGGGCAATGGTACTCAATACAGCAGCGTTTAGATCCAAACGCATTCCTTTTCGCATCAATGTCTGCCGCTGGCCGATTATTGGTGAACCGCTGGTCCGCTGGCTGAACGGATTTGCCGGCCCTGCTGTTTTCATGGCTGTCAGTAGAAAAATGGATAAAGAGGTGGCTCGTGCTTTTTTGGCTCCCTATGATTCATACCAAAACAGGGTCGCTGTGGCAGCCTTTGTAAAGGATATTCCCCTGACTCCTGCTCATCCCTCCTATGAAACACTGCTTCAGGTAGAGCGCGGCCTTGAAAAATTGCAGGAAAGGTCACTGCCCATGCTGATTTGCTGGGGAGGAAAAGATTTCTGTTTTAACAGGGATTTTTACGATGAATGGTGCGAGCGTTTTCCCAGCGCTGAAACCCATTATTTTTCAAATAGTGGTCATTATATCCTGGAAGATAGTTTTGAGGCCATTGCACCACTTGCAGAAAAGTTTTTCAGGGGTAACCAGTGAGTGTAAATATTGCCGCAACCCTGTCTGACAGTGCAAAAAAATTGGGGGATCAGACAGGACTTGTTGAAGCAGCAAGCTCCACAAGCCTGACTTTTTCAGAACTCGATTCCAGATCCGACTCCTTTGCACACATTCTTGCCAGTAAAGGAGTACGATCAGGAGAGAGGGTGATGCTCATGGTCCGGCCTTCTGCTGACTTTATCTGTCTTACTTTTGCACTGTTTAAAATTGGTGCACCTGTCATCCTCATTGATCCAGGTATGGGATATAAAAACCTGCTTCGCTGTATTGAAGGTGTTCGTCCTCAGGCGTTTATTGGAATTCCTAAGGCATATATGTTTCGAACTCTTTTCAGAAAACCTTTTGCAACTGTAAAACATAATTTCTGTTGCGGGAATTCACTGGGATTTTTTGGTCCTGATATATCAAGACTGGCAAACAGGAAGTATGAGTCGTATCCAATATATGATGCCAGGGCTGATGATCTGGCTGCCATAATTTTTACCACCGGCTCAACCGGCCCGCCAAAAGGTGTACGTTACGAGCATTCTATTTTTCATGCCCAGCTTCGATTGATCAGGGATTACTATGAGATCGGACCCGGCCAGGTCGATCAACCCGCCTTTCCCTTATTTGCCCTTTTTTCAACAGCCCTGGGTGCCAGTGCTGTGATTCCTGATATGGACCCGACCAGGCCTGCTAAAGTAAATCCTGAGATGTTCGTCTCATCTATTGAGAAATACAATGTTTCCTATTCGTTCGGGTCTCCGGCTATATGGAACGTGATTGCCGGATATTGTAAACCGGGAGATAAGAGATTAAAGACCTTAAAGAAGGTTTTGATGGCAGGCGCGCCTGTATCTGGTGAACTCATTGGCAGATTGCAGAAGATACTTCCTGTTGATGCAACCATACACACACCATACGGGGCCACAGAAAGCTTGCCAATTGTTTCCATAGAAGGGCGTGAGATTGTAGAAAAGACATGGGAGTCCACCAAACAGGGAAAAGGGACATGTGTTGGACGTCCTTTGCCAGGTATTGAAATAGCCATTGTACCTGTAAGTGATAATGCAATATCCCATATTGACAGAAATAATTTTCTTCCACCTGGTGAAGTTGGTGAAATCATAGTTTGTGGTGATGTGGTAACCCGTGCTTATGAAAATAATGCAGAGGAAAATACATTAGCTAAAATCCCTGACGGAAATACTTTCTGGCATCGTATGGGGGATTTGGGCTACCTTGATGCTGATAGCCGACTCTGGTTTTGCGGAAGACGGGCTCATCGGGTTGTTAGTGAAAAGTTGCAAAAAACATTCTACACCATTCCCTGTGAGGCTCTTTTTAATGTTCACCCGGAAGTTTTCCGTACTGCGCTGGTTGGGGTTTATTCTTCCAAAAGAGAAGACAGTATTCCTGCAATCATCATTGAACCTTTGAAAACTTCAACTCTTCCGGCACAACAGCTCATAGCTGAAGTAAAAGAAATTGGAAAGCAGAATCCATTGACGCAGGATATTGATCACTATCTCATTTATCCGGATTTTCCTGTGGATATTCGTCATAATGCGAAAATTTTCAGGGAAAAATTGAGCGTCTGGGCAAGTAAAGAACTTGGGGATGCAGTGTGAAGCGTGTACTTGTGACAGGTGGCGGAGGATTTGTCGGCAGCCATATTGTTCGACAGCTTTTAGAACGCGGAGTTGAATGTCTGGTTCTCGGGCGAAATTCTTATCCAGAAATGGAAGAGCAGGGCGTCACATGCCTGACCGGTGATATTTGTGATGCCTCTTTTGTGAATGAGAGTTTTCATGACGTTGACACTGTTTTTCATGTTGCTGCCCTGGCAGGTATCTGGGGAAAATGGGAAGATTATTACCGGATAAATGTCCAGGGAACTGAAAACGTAATTGATGCCTGCTTAAAAAACAACGTTCAAAATCTTGTTTATACATCCACTCCTTCGGTAGTCTTTAACGGCCAGGATATTGTAAACGGAGATGAACAACTGCCCTATGCTGATAAATTTCTTTGCCACTATGCAAAAAGCAAAGTGATGGCTGAAAAACTGGTACTGAAAAGTGATTCTTTAAACGGAAATTTCAAGGCGTGCGCCATCAGACCCCATCTTGTCTGGGGTCCCGGTGATCCACACCTCATCCCGCGTCTGCTTGAACGCGGTAGACAGGGGCAGCTTAAAAAAGTTGGAAACTGTACTAATCTTGTGGATATCAGCTATGTTGAGAATGTGGCTGAAGCTCATATTCTTGCGGCCTTAAATCTTGATACTGAAGGAACCGCAGCAGGTAAGGCATACTTTATCAGTCAGGGAGAACCCGTCAATCTCTGGCAGTGGATTGATGAATTGTTTGAACGAAAAAAGGTTCCACCCATCAGGTCACGAGTTCCTTTCTTCCTGGCGTATGCGGCAGGTGGTGTCCTTGAGGCTTTGCATCATGTTTTTGCTCCCGGGAAAGAACCCAGGATGACGAGATTTGTCGCTGAGCAGCTGGCAAAATCACATTGTTTCTCAATTGCCAGGGCACAAAAAGATTTTGGTTATACAGTACGTGTCAGCACCAGTGATGGTATGGACCGTCTGTGCGGCATAAATGACCAGTAAAACAGGAGATTATAAAGTTGAGTGTCAGTAAAAGTATATGCAGAATTTTTATCTCTTTCCTTGTTATCAGTCTGCTACAGGCAACTGTTATTACGCGGAGTATGGCTTTTACTGTAGGAGAAGAACGTGAAGTAGGTGAACAGTTACTTTACCAGATCAGGCTGGCCTTTCCATTACTGGACGATCCTGATATCTCGCAATATATCAATGATCTTGGCAATAATGTCATTGAGGTCGCAGGAATCCAGTACTTTGACTACCGTTTTAATATTGTCGAATCCTCGCAATTCAATGCATTTGCTGCACCTTCCGGGCTTGTTTTCTTTTTTACCGGACTCATTGAACAGATGAACAACGAGGATGAACTTGTGTCTGTCCTCGCCCATGAAATTGGGCATGTGGCTGCTCGGCACATTGCAGAAGGAATGGAAACCGGCTCAAAGGTTACCATAGCTACAACACTCCTTGCTGTTGCCGGGCTTGCATTGGGAGCAGGAGCTATCAGTCAGGCTCTTTTTGCAGGATCTCTGGCCGCAGGTCAGGCTGCAAATCTCCACTTTAGCCGACAGCACGAAGAGGAAGCTGATCTCATTGCTTATGGCTGGATGAAAAAAATGAAACGTCATCCAAAGGGACAGGAATCAATGCTTCGTACAATGCGACGCATCAGCAGGTATACCATGGGGCACAATGTACCCCAGTATCTTCTTACTCATCCCCATCCGGAATACCGCCTGGATTATGTCCAATCCTTGATTGCATTTGAAGGAGATCAGCTGGCGGATTATAAGCCTACAGATAATTTTGCATTTTTACGCTTTAAGTATCGTATTCTTTCTCTCGTTAAAGATGGAAAAAATTTGCGTAATTTACTGCAAAATCATCTTAATGACTCCTGTCGCAGTGAAAGTGACAAAATAATGCTGCACTATGGAATGTCTCAGCTCGATAGAATGGAGAACAATTATGAGGCAAGTAAAAAACATCTTCAGAAAGTAATATCATATTATCCGGATCAATCTATTTTACTCGTTGATCTTGGCATGATCGAAATGGCGGCAGGGAATAATGATTACGCCCTTTCCTTAATCACTGACGCGTATAACCGCAATCGCAACGATATGTGGGCTACCTTTCAACTCGCACGGATTTGGCTGCAGCTTGGTAATATTAATAAAGCTGAAAGGTATCTGAAGGAAGTACAGAGCAATATGCCTGATTATTCAAAAGTTTATTTTGAAATTGGTAAACTGAAAGCAGCCAAAGGTGAGAAAGGGAATTCCCTGTACTATCTTGGAAAATACAACTTGTATGAAGGCCGATTGAAAATTGCCAGGGATAACCTTCGGATAGCCCTGAAAGATCCAGCCATTGATAAGGACCTGAAAGCCGATATTAAAAAAATAAAGGAACTCATGGACAAACTCGAAGAGAAAAACTGATTTTTATCTGCCCAGAAAAAGTAGAAACTCCCTGTTCCCCTTGGGACCAAGGATTGGACTTGGTACTACATCTCTGCAACTGAGACCTGATTGTCCGGCAAAAGTGGTGATTTTATCGATTGCTATCTGATGGTGTCTGGGATCCTTAACAACACCACCTTTTGGTACCAGATCTCGCGGGAGCTCAAATTGAGGCTTGATCAGAGCGATAATAGCCAGCTGTTCGCCAAAAAGGGGAATCAGGGGAGGAATCAGCTTTGTCAGTGAAATAAATGCTGCATCGATCACTGCCAGGTCAATTGGTTCGGGAATCTGTTCTTTTGAGATTTTTCTTGCGTTGAATCGCTCAATGACAATTACTCTTTTGTCCTGACGGAGCTTCCAGGCAAGTTGTCCGTAGGCCACATCTACCGCATAAACCTTTTCAGCACCATGCTGGAGAAGACAGTCTGTGAAACCGCCGCTGGAAGCGCCGATGTCAAGACAGACCAATCCACCTGGATCAAAAGAGAAGCTGTCCAGCCCACCTTTTAATTTGTAACCACCCCGTGAAACATACGGACAGCGATTCTTTAAAGCCGGCAGTGCTGTCTCAGGAAAAAGAGTTCCAGCTTTATCAGCAAGGAGACCATCAACAGTGATATCTCCAGCACCTATTAAAGCCTGCGCCTGTTGCAGAGTACGACATAAGCCTGAATAAAGCAGAAGTTCATCCAGGCGTTTTTTTTTCATAACGGTGTAAGTTTACAGAGATGCGATTTTTTTCTTAGCTGTTTTAGCTTCAGGTGAAGAACCGTAGGCAGATATTATTTTTTTGTAAATAATACGGGCAGTCTCATTGTCAGAAAGCTGTTCGAAAGCCTCGCCCTGTCTGAGCAGTGCTTTGGCAGCCATGGGATTACCTGGGAAGCTGGATATGATCTGTTGGTACTGAATAATAGCCTGGTCATATTCCCCCTGCATAAAGAGGGATTCTCCCATCATATAACGGGATGTAATGGTGGTTTTATTGGAACCTTTGCCGGAAGCGTGTTCTTCAAAAAGAGTAAAGGCTTCTTTGTATTGCCCATCCCTGAATTTCTGTTGTGCTTTTTCCAGTGTATCAACAGTTTTGGGAGTAGCAGGTGCTGCCACCACAGGCGTCTCTGGCTTTTTGACCTTAGGTGCAGCAGGTTTGCTGATTGTGGTGTTGGGCTGCGAGCTCGTGGTAATAGGGTTCACCTTAATTGCACTACCACTTGAAGATTGAGCAAAAAGAACTTTTTTTGCGGTTGGTCGCAGATGTATCACACCGGCTGTGCTGCCTGATGAACCTGTGGTAACGGTTGCCTTAGCAAGACTTGCCTGTTTTGCCCTCCTCATGGCTTCTTCTGCGGCTTTTTTAGCAGCCTTAGATCGACGTTCAGCATCGCGAATCCTGGCTTCCTGAATAGCAGCGAGGGATTCTTTCTGCGTGACAATCTTAGCGTTAAGTTCAGCAAGTTTTGTATTGAGCAGTTCCTGTTGTTCTGTGGAAAGACTCTGTACAGCAAGCTGCAGCTCTTTATTCTGTTCCTGAAGCATACGGTTCATATGACCATTTTCTTCAAGTTCGCTTTTAAGTTGAAGAATATCGGATTGCAATTGATCCAGCTGTCCTGATGAGCTGGCCTGACGCTGCTGCATCTGTTCAACTGTATTAACTTTCATTTCATCAATTTTCTTGTTTACTGACATGATATAATATTTCAGGGTATCCACTTCCTGTTGTGAAGCACATTGGGTCAGGAAAGGCATAACAATGAGAAGTACAAGAGAAGTAATGTATTGTTTTTTCATGGGGTGCCTGTGTATTCGTATATTAAAAATGTATAATTATTTCTGCTTACCGGCCCAGCGGGGATACGTCTGGTTACCGGGAAGCTCAAAAAGCTGTCTCATATTACTTCCATTTTTGAGAACAGCATAGATTTTTTGTTTACGTCCGTTACGCAAAGAAAATAGTATCTGCTTACCGTCCGGAGACCATGTAGGTGATTCATGGTGACCCGGGCCATTGGTAATCTGTTTCGGGAGGGCGCTAGGACGTGGAGCCACAGTGTATATCTGATATAATCCATTTACAAGGCTGGAGTAGGTAAGAAGCTCTCCTGTTGGAGACCAGCTTGGTTCAGCATTTTCATTACCTTTAAAGGTAAGTCTTTGTACTTTGTTGTCTCGCAGATTCATGAGATAAATCTGCGGACGTCCACTGCGGTCTGACACGAAAGCAATCTGAGTTCCGTCAGGAGACCAGGTCGGGGAGACATTAATTCCTGAGCGACGGGTAAGCTGCTTTATAATTTTCCCTTTTCTATCCAGGAGAAAAAGATCAGGATTCCCATCTTTACTTAGAGTGAGAATCATTTTTTTTCCATCAGGAGACCAGGCAGGAGCAAGGTTCATACCCTTTCTGCGCGATAAAGGTCTTGTTGTTTTGTTCTGCTTCAGGTCAGTAATATAGAGATTCTGATTACCGGAATGGTATGATGTATAGGTAAGATATCTACCTCCAGGTAAAAAGCGGGGTGAGACAACAAGATTTTTATGACGGGTAATCTGGCGTACATCTTTGCCTAGTATATCAGTAAGGTAAACTTCTTTAAAACCACTTCGGTCTGAAACAAAGGCGATTTTTGAGTTTGCTATTCCATTCTGTCCGGTCATTTCCTTGATCACAGAGTCGGTGAATTTAAAAAGCATACTGCGTTCATGATCACGGGTTCCGTTATATCTCTTTCCCATCAGCATGTCACCACCTGCCACATCAAGGAGTCTGATTTCCATTTGCACACCCTTGGCAGAAAGACTGTAGTTACCAAGAACAACAAAATCAGCACCAAGTGATTTCCAATCGGCATCCTGTCTTTTTCCGTACTGCTCAACCGGAATCAAAGAAAAAATACCATGAAATAACAAGGAATTGCTAAGCATGTCTGCGAGGTCACGGCCATAAACCTGTAATCGCTCAGGTTGTTCTTTATTTACAAACCATGGCACTGCGATAGAAATTCTGCGGGCATCAGGGGAAGTGATATCAAGGTAAACTATCTCTTTTGCCTGTATCTTACATGGAAGAGAGAAGAGGAATAGAGTCAATAAAAGAAAATTAAAAATACGTAGCTTCATATTTGGTGTACTAAGTTGAGAGTAAAAGGAAAAAACAGTCTCTGGATTATAAATGTTTGAGAATCCCAGTCAACCTTTTTAACTTTGATCTGAATCCGTGAGCGTACGCCGGTAATGCATCCCGGGCAGCGGGTGATTTTTTTGAATATGATATAATCCTTTACTTGTTACGTTAAATCAACAAATTGTCCTCGAAAAAATCACCCAGCCGTCACGGATTCAGGTTTGAGTCAGGTGGAGGTTACTGAATCCTTCCAGGCTTGAAACGGAGTCCGATTGTGTATTGCTGCATTTTAAGAGCACCGGGGATTGCGGATAACGGGTTTGCCTCCTGAATGGTTCGGCTGACAAACTGATCATAGACTCTATCGCCTGAACGTTTTTCAAATCTGTGGCTGAGAATCTGGCCATTTCTGGCAATCTGGATGACGACAATAGCGGTGAGATCAGGATTCCATTGCTTTATTTCAGGTAAGGCCCAATATTGCTGCAACTTACTGAAAATAGAGGCTTGGTATTGGGTTTCGAGAATACTGTTTGAACTTGATGTTCGTTTTGGGGTTGAGGTGGAGCGTTGAGACTGGCTGGATTTCTCTGAAGACGCTGCAGCATCGGCTTGTAACATCTGTTTCAGTGCGTTAACAGCATCATTGGCAGCAGCTGCTTCTGCTTCTGCAAGTGCTTTTTGCCGGTGTGCTTCCTGCAGCAGAAGTTGTCGCTTTATCTCAATAGCCTGCTGTTGTCTTTTTAGTTTTGCTGCTATCGCCTTTTTTTGATCCTGCACTCTGGTATCCGGCGGCAGCTTTTTCTTTAATTTTCGTTTTAAAGGCTTAATGGATATGGCCTTAACTTGAGCCTCAGGGGCTTCCTGGACAACAGGAGGAGCATTTGAGACGGCCTTTTCCGGTTTGATAACTTTAGTTTGCCGGGCTTTAACAGCCGGTTTTGTGTGTGCAGGTTTTGCGGCTGCTGTTTTTGGAGGAGTCGGTTCAGCCTGAGGTTCGGCAATATTTACCAGATCAACAGTTTGAAAATCAGGTAAAATTGGCTTTTTATCAAGGTATTTTGGAAGTACAAGAGCGGATGCAACTACCAGGATATGAAGGATAAAAGCAAGATTAAAAGGAAGCTTCCAGTCTGTAACCATCGGTATTATACGATATTCTATGGACACAATCAGTGACGGTCTTCTTTTGCCAGAGTAATCATACCAAGTTTATCAAAACCCGCATCTTTAATATCGGCCATAAGGGATGCTACAATACCATAAGCAACATTTTTATCAGCTTTTAGAAATATTGGCTTTTCTGTATCTGTTCCATGCAGTTTTTCGAGCTGTTGACGAAACATCGCCTGACTGACTTCGATCTTGCCCAGCATGATTTTTCCCTGTTTATCAAGTGTAATGATAACAGGATCTTCTTTCTGCCTGAGAGATTTGGCCGTGGTTTCAGGAAGGTCCACGTCAAGTCCCTGGGTCATCATCGGGGCAGTTACCATGAAAATGATGAGGAGCACGAGCATGACATCTACAAGTGGGGTAACATTGATGTCAGCGACCAAACCTCCTTTATTTCTTCCAGTGTTAAATCCCATTTTCTTATCGTTCCTATATTCTGCTCAGAAGATCTCTTTCAACAAGATTGAGAAAATCGGTGGAAAAATTCTGGATTTCATTTTCAATATCTCCAAGACGATTTGCAAAATAATTGTAAGCGATAACTGCAGGGATTGCCACAGCAAGACCGGCTGCAGTGGCAACAAGAGCTTCTGAAATACCAGGAGCAACAACAGCAAGAGAAGCTGAGCCTCGCATTCCAATATCGTGAAAAGAGGCCATGATTCCCCATACAGTACCAAAGAGTCCAATGAAAGGCGTTGCAGATCCGGTGGTGGCAAGAAAGGATAGTGATTTCCCAAGCTCCGCAATCTCCTGAGATTCTGCCTTTCGAATGGCACGTTTCAGGTTATCCATGGTGGCCAGCTGCATCTCAAGAGATTCATTTTCAGCATCACTTTCTTTGCGGGTTCTGATTTTGTTAATTTTCTGAAGCTCGGCAAAACCTGCACCGAATACAGCAGCTTCAGGACTCAAAGGAAAGCGTCTTGCAGCGTCATTGGCATCATTTAATGTTTTTGATGTCCAGAATGTTTCAAGAAACTCATCTGTTTCAGCGATTGTTTTTTTGAACAATCGTGTCTTCATAAAGATAATGGACCATGACGCAAGTGAAAAAATCAGAAGAGTAAGTATGACCATCTGCCCCATGGGGCCGGCATGCAGTATCATATCGGAAATCGAGAGTTGCACTATTTATAATCCTTCGAAAAGTTGAAAAAGAAAGGAAGTTCTTATGGGATTTTATATAACGATTTTCAGGAAAGGTCAATCTGGACCGGTTGCTAGCTAAAGAAATTGTTGATTTATTTACCACCTGAATCCGTGACGGCTGGGTGATTTTTTATAATTCAACTGGCCTGAATTAACGCAATAAGATTTGATACAATCAGGTCCCCAAAAATCATGCTTCACAACGATTAAACACTCACGGATTCAGGTACTAGTACACAGTATAATTTAAAGTTTCGGATAAAGTCGCTTTAGCTTAATGCGAGCGTCATCTGTCTTGAATTGCCAATCTACATTAGTTTGG
>DQTH01000033.1 GCA_015662865.1 Desulfocapsa sulfexigens | reverse complement strand
TTTAATATTTATCGATAATATTTGTAAAAGTTTACGAAGACTATTTTTATAAATTACACTATTGCTGCGTTTTCGGCCTGCCCGGGAATTGCTGCCTTGTTCTTGACAAATATCCGGAATCCAATTAATTTTTTTGTCCAATATTACACACAAACAGGTAATAGATGATTTGTTTTTTGTGAAAATCAGATCCGGAAGCACTGCTGCATCAACCTTTTCTGTTTCTGTTTACTACACCCCAAAATATATAAATATCAGAGTATTGTTGCTGTGGTCTGGCAACTTATTGATAAAATAAGAAAAAACGATTCGATCAAATCATTGACATTCAGGAGGTAAGTGCGTGACAAAACAAAAAATTGAAATCGGTATTATCGGTGGTCCCTATGATAAAATAACCACTGTCCTGGAAGAATTTGAACCTGGCAATAAAGATTTTATCCATTCCTATGAAACCATGGGAGTAGAGCCAAAGCAGGTTAAAAGTGTTGATACTTACCGGGAGGTGGAGGTTAAAGTACCTGCCCGACTGCACCCCACAGTGCTCGATATGAATCGCTTCAACCTCAACCGTCCCGGTGGCGGTGGGCTTTGCTGTTGAAATATTTTTTCATGCAAAGGTGAAGGCAATTCCGAAACCGGAAATTCGCGTAACCGGCGAGCGTCAGCTCATCACCGAACATTTTGGTCACGCCTTTAGAAAACTTCTCGGATTTTCTGGTGGTTTTGAAATAGATTTGCACGACCATAAACGCAGGCATGTTGGGCTTGGATCTTCCATTGGGTCCATGTGTGCTATCTGCCTGGGTATGAACGAGTTCTTGGTCGTCCTTTCCATGGTTGGGAACTTCGTAGAATCATGGGTTTTCTTGCCTGTGAGGAAAGCCCAATCGGTGCTGATTATCTGTTGCCGGCCTTTGAAACTGGCATTGGCGCCATGGCCGGTGTAAACGGTGGCTGGATTGTCGCAAGCGATGATCTCACCATGGTTTACCGTGTTCCTTTACCTGACACAAAGGCCATCATATTTATTCCGGACGTGGCAAGCCTTGAAGATGAGTATACCGGAAAAGAGACATCAGCCGAATCTGAAGCTGAGCTGCTTCTGCGCCGAGCCAGATTTCTGGACTCCATGCAGGCAGGGGCCAAGGCTGAACTTGTCCTGCTCGACATGATTCCGGCCATGATTCGGGGCGATCTGAAAAAGATCGGTGACGCCCTGTTTGATATTTCCTATCTTGGTTCAAAACGTGCTGAATGCGAACAACATGGCGCTTTTGGAACACCTATTTACAGTTACATCAATACATTCCGTGGTATTGGAGCGGAGATCGCTGGTATGAGTTCTGTTGGTCCCACTATTTTTGCTCTAACCCAGAACCAGGAAACCTATGATAAGATAATGCAATATCTTAACGATCAGGGTGTACCGGAAAGCAGAATCATTGAGACCAAAGTTGATAACATGGGTGGAACAATTACTGAAAACGGTGTTGAAAAATCCTTTATGAACGATAACTGGCTCAAGGGATAATCATGCCGGAACAATGCGGAGTGAAAATTTGTGGTACTACCAGCATTGAAGACGCAAAACTTGCGGCTGAATATGGAGCTGAATATTTCGGCGTGGTGGTGGAGGTGGATTTTTCTCCGCGCTCTTTAACCATTGATCAGGCAAAACCCCTTTTTGATGAGTCCCCCCTGGGCAAGACTGAAAAGGTTGCCCTGGTTTTTCATATGAAACCCGAGCGGCTGCAGCAGCTGGTTGCAACGCTTGCTCCCCATGCTGTGCAGTTTCTGAATCTTGAAGATATTTCCCACATTCGGGAGCTGAAAAAGCAGTTTCCGGAACTGCAGCTCTGGCAGTCCATTCATCTACCTGAAGCTGGTGGCGATGTTGATTTCAACAGTTTTCGCGATACTGTGCAGGAATATGTGGATGCCGGAATCGACCTGCTTATTTTCGATACGGTGGCTGTGCTCAAAGGGGTGAAAAAATTCGGTGGTACGGGACTTACCTCAGACTGGGATGTTGTGAAACAGCTGATCGATCAGGTGGAGACTTCAGTACCCATCTGGCTTGCCGGTGGGATTGATCCTGATAACGTTGCCAAATCTATCAGGACTGTTCAACCCGGAGGTGTGGACCTCTGCTCAGGTGTTGAGGCCGAGCCCGGCAGAAAGGATCCGGAGAAAGTTCGTCGTCTCATCGAAAATGCCCACAATTCTCTTTAAGATGCCTTAAATTATTATTTAGAACCAGAGTGAATATATGAAAGCTGCTGTTGTCCATGGCGTAAATGATATACGCATTGAAGAGTATCCGACTCCTGAGGCCGGTCCTGGTGAGGTTATTGTCAGGACAAAGGTTGCCGGGATCTGTGCAACCGATATCAAAACTCTGCTTGGGCAGGGGATTCCCAAAGATTTACCCACCATACTCGGTCATGAAGTTGTGGGGGGAGATTGCTGTAATCGGCGATGGTGTTGAAAATTTCTCAGTTGGAGACCGGGTCGGAGTTTATCCCATCGCGGTCTGTGGAAAATGTCGTTATTGCCTCCAGGGCCGCCATAACCTGTGTGAAGCTGAGTTTGGTCTTGGCCATGGAATTGAAGGTGGATTTGCTGAATATGTCCGTCTGCCAAGAGAGATTGTTGACATCGGCGGCGTGGTAAAGCTTGGCGATGACCTTTCCTATGAAGATGCTGTCATGGCCGAACCCCTTTCCTGTACCCTTGCTGCCGCAAGAACATGCAAACTGCAGAAGGGACACAGTGTGCTGATTATCGGTGCCGGCCCCATGGGACTCATGCACCTGAAAACAGCAAAGTATTACGATTGCGAGGTTATGATTGCTGATCTCCTTGATGAACGCTTGTCTCTTGCTGGTAAAATGGGAGCTGACCACTTGATAAATTCCGGTCAAAAAAATCTTCATGAGGAAGTTATGCGTCTCACCGATGGTCGTGGTGCTGATGCGGTCATTATCTCCCTTGGTATTCCCCAGGTAATTGAAGACAATATGAAACTGACCGCCAAAGGCGGAGTCTGCAATATTTTTGGTGGTCCGCCACCCAGTGAAATCAAGCTGGACCCGCGGTGGCTGCATTACATGGAAATCACCCTGACAGGGACTTTTGCCTCAACTCCTGAAGATTTCAGGAACTGTCTGGAGCTGATACGTGACAAATCCATCGTTGTCTCAGATCTGCTCTCCCATCGATTCACTCTGGATAATTTCCTTGATGCCGTGGAAAAGGCAAAGAATCAGGAAATGGTTCGGGGTATTGTGACTTTTGATTGATTTTGATCCAACCCTGGTGCTGATAAGCATCAGCAAGAGATTATTTTTTGTAATAGGAGAGAACCATCAGGGCAAGCAACGACGTTTAAATAAAATCATTCGTAATTCAACCGGGCGCAGTCTGGTCATTGCCGTTGACCACGGTATGGCCCTTGGTGCCATGAGCGGAATTGTCGATATTCGTAAAACTATCAATGATCTGGATGCAACCGGATTGATCGATTGCTGGCTGATGACCAAGGGAATTTACAGCAATGCCTTTGACCCTGCAGGTGACCCGGGCGTTATTCTGCGTGCCAGCGGCGGAGCGACCATTGCAGGCCCCGAACTTGTTAATGAAGGATTGACCGCAACCGTTGAAGAAGCCTTGCAGTTGGGCGTTGACTGTGTTGCCACCAGTGCCTTTGTCGGATCTGATTTTGAGCATAAAACTTTGATCAATATGGCAGCTCTTGCCACTCAATGTCGCAAATGGGATGTGCCCATGCTCGGCGTAATTGGCCTTGGTAAAACAAACGAGGATAAAAAGAAAGATCCCAAATTTATTGCACTTGGTGCCCGGTTGGGCGTTGAACACGGTGCCGACATCATCAAGACCTACTACACAGAAACGGATTTTGACAAAGTGGTTGCTGGTTGCCCTGTACCGGTTCTCATTGCCGGCGGCCCGAAATGTGAAACCGACCTGGATACCCTTGAGATGATTCATGGAGCCCTCCAGGGAGGAGCAAGCGGTATTGTCATGGGTAGAAATGTATGGAAAAGCCCCAACTCCGTGGCCTTGCTCTCTGCGGTTCACGGCCTGATTCATGAGAATATGAGTGTTAAAGAGGCAAACCAGTTGCTGGAGGAGAAGAAGCTGGGATGATTTTCCCAGGTTTATGTGTCTGCCATCTTTGTAATATAATTGCTCCATTTTTAAATAATTTGAGATACAAATTGCATTTGAGGATAAATTGATGAAAAGTTCCGCCGATAAACTTCGAGATCTGTTGGATAAACCCGGTCTTTTGGCCATGCCCGGCTGTTACGATGCTATATCTGCCAAACTGATCGAACAGGCTGGTTTTGACCTGGGATTTATGAGTGGTTTTGCTGTATCTGCTTCACAGCTTGGTGTTGCAGATACCGGCCTGATCTCTTATGGCGAAATGGTGGCTCAGGGAAGAGAAATTTGCAGCAGTGTCTCTATTCCAATGTTCGGTGATGGCGATACCGGTTTTGGTAATGCTGTTAATGTGAAGCGCACAGTCCAGGGATATGCCAAGGCCGGATTTGGTTGTATTATGGTGGAAGACCAAGTCATGCCTAAACGCTGTGGCCATACAAAAGGAAAAGTTGTTGTTTCCCGTGAAGAGGCGTTCTCACGGATACAGGCAGCAATTGATGCGCGTAATGAAGGCCTGGATATTCTCATTATGGCCAGGACCGATTCACGCGCAACGCATGATCTTGAAGAGGCAATATTTCGTACGAATGAGTTTGCCAGACTTGGTGCCGACATCACATTTCTTGAGGCTCCGGAATCAGAACAGGAAATGCGAGAATATTGCAATTCTGTACCAGGCCCCAAAATGGTCAATATGATTGAACACGGTAAAACCCCGGTCCTCCCTCCTGAACAACTTGAAGATATTGGTTATAAGGTGGCTGTCTACCCATTAACTTTAATCAATGCTTCTATTCTGGCCATGAGGCATTCACTCAAAATGATAAAGAATGGCAAGACACCTGATAATGTACTCGATTTCGAGGATTTGAAATCAGCTGTTGGGTTTTCTGAATATTATGATGAATTCGATCGCTACAATTAGCCTTTGGCTTACTGGAATAAACATATCGATTCGGACATTTTTCAATTGATGTAACTGAGCCCTCTATTCTCTTTTCAGAGCCATGCGCAGTCATTGGCGTTTCTTGATCATGCCTGGCAGAAACCACCGAGACACATTATGACAAGGTGATGCTGAAAAAGCCATTGATGAATTATTTTGTGAATGGACTTAAGGACTACGCAGTGGTATTGTCAAATATAAGGATAGTATCATCGATTCCAGTGCGCAACCTGCGCTGATCGCCGGATCACGGCAGACAACTATTGATGACACTATTTGCCTGGTAACCATTTATTGAGGCAATCAGTTATGTCAAACCCAAATGATGTGGTATGTTCCCTCCCTCTTGAAATTTCCGATCAGGATATTTTTGATGCAATGAAAGAAATCCCGGGCTATCTGGATATTACGCCGGGGGATTTCAAGGACATTTATGAGCTGGTTTATCGCCATACTCTGCAGAGGTTATCAGAGTCAGTGAAAGCGGCTGACATTATGACCGGAAAAGTGGTGACTGTTAATCCTGAAACAGCTGTGGCAGAGGCGGCAGAATTGATGGCTGCAAGAGAAGTTGCCGGAGTACCGGTTGTTGATTCCGGCAATCATGTTGTGGGCATTTTAACAGAAAGGGATTTTCTTTCCCGGATGGGCAGAGGAAATACAAAAACTTTTATGGGTGTGGTGGCCCGCTGCCTGGAAGGTAAAGGCTGCGCTGCAATGGCAATACGTGAAAAACTTGTCGGAGATATTATGACATCTCCGGTTATAACCGTGAAAGAAAGCATGAATTCAATGGAAATATCCGCACTGCTCAGAGAAAAAAGAATAAACAGGGTGCCTGTCATAGACCAGCAGGGCTGCCTGGTTGGTATTGTTTCAAGGGAAGACATTGTGCACACTCCGCTTGTAAAAGGAGCCTCCTGAACCATGATAACTTTACGAGAATATTTGAATAAGATGAAAGGCTCAACCAAAAGCCCTCCCGGGGTGAGTCTTTCAGAGATCGGCTGGTCCTGGATTGGAGCGTTCTTTGGAATTTCCGCAGTCGCTTTAATGAATTATAACATACTTGATGAGACAGATCTGGTCATGATCATTGGCTCCTTTGGTGCGTCCGCAGTTTTATTATACGGTGCCATCAAAAGTCCGCTGGCACAGCCAAGGAATCTTATCGGCGGTCATGTCCTGTCGGCCATTATCGGTGTGGCTTTTTTCCACATATTCGGCAATCAGATGTGGTTGGCCTCAGCTGTCAGTGTGGCAACGGCAATTGCTGTCATGCATGCGACAAAAACACTCCATCCTCCAGGAGGCGCAACAGCCCTGATTGCAGTTATCGGAAGCGATAAAATTCATGATCTTGGGTATTTATACGCAGTTATCCCAGTCGGTGTCGGAGCACTTATGATGCTGATCGTGGCTCTTCTTGTGAACAATATCCCCAAATCCAGAAAGTACCCTGAATTCTGGTTTTAGGTCGTGTTTTTCTATTTTCAGCTTGACACGGTCCGTACCACATTGTAACAGTTACCCATGGTTCGATTACTTCATTTCATATTGGTTTGTATATTTGTCGTGGCCGGGGCCTCCCCTGTCTCAGCATGTTATGCCACCAAACCGAACTGTGAGGTAAAGGTTCAGGCCGCCTGTCCAGTCAGCAGCAACTCGCTGAATCAGGGCGATAAAAAGATGTCCTGTCCCCTTGCCGAACTATCCGGACAGGAGCAGGAGTCAGCCGTTCCATATCCCGCAGAACGGCTAAAACGCCTTAAAATCGAGCAAATTCAACTGGCAGGTTTTGATCTGCCAGTTTTTACTCCCACCCTGATCAGTAAGATTATTATCGTGTCAGAAACTGATTCACCGGAACAGAACCCTGTCTTTGACAGGGAAAACCATCCCTTACATCCACCGCCCCAACTCTATCTGCAGCATCAATCCTTTCTGATTTGAGTTTTTCCCCCTGAACCGGATGCACCGGTTTGTCTCGTCTTATCAGGTGATTATTGCCTGTCTTACGCTCTATTTTTTACAACATCCATTGGGGGAAATGTATGATCAATGGACAATATCTTATTTCTGAATTAAAAAACCGCAGACGCAGGACTGCAGTCAATATCGGCCTGGTGGCTCTTGTTACCTGCGTTCTTATCTGTATAACCTTATTGGCCGGGGCTTTGAACCGGGCGTTTCAGGCACCTTTGAAGGATATCGGTGCCAATATGACTGTCCAGCTGGCAGGTGATGTGCCGGAACAGATGGCCGGGCCGGTTTTACCCTGTTCGGTTGCTCCCATCAGTGCAGAATTGAGCAAGACTATCTCGTCCCTGCCGGCCATTCAAAGTATCAGCCAGGCACTTCTCTTCTGGGATTTTTCAGATGAAGGGTTCCAGATTGTGGTTGGCATTCAACCGGATGATCGGGCAGGGCCTGCACTTTTACGGGGATCTGTTACCACGGGAAGAATGCTGACCCGTGACGATTCTTCAAAAGCCCTTGCAGAAGTGGTCTGGGCGAAAAAAGCAGGGCTGGGTCCCGGTGATCAGGTAAAGGTCGGTGGCCGTATATTTACCATTGTCGGCCTGGTCGATACTTCAACATTAAGCAGTATCGGCACCGCCAATCTCTACATTACCCTGTCCGAGGCCCGAGATATTGTGGCCACGGCCCCAGGAGTTGCAAAAATTCACAGCTTTGGGCCACAGGACAGCAACCTGCTATTTATCCAGGCAGATCGTGATAAAACAGAGGATGTTGCCGGAAAAATCAAACAAATTCTCGGCGAGAAAACAACTGTTTCTACCCCCAACTCATTCAAACAGCTGCTAGGCAGCCTCTTTACCCTGACCCAGCGTTTTTCCGGCATGATTTCGGGCCTGGTTTTTCTACTGGCCCTGCTCCTGATTATGCGTAACGCAGCAGCAGCCGTGCGCGAACGAGTAAAGGAGATCGGTACCATGAAGGCCATTGGCTGGACTGGCCGTGATATCCGAAGTCAGCTGCTTGCAGAGAATTCTCTCTACATAGTACTTGGTACGCTGCTTGGCCTTGTACTGGGCGGGCTTGCTGCCTGGGGACTATCATTTATCAGCATTGCCATTCCTATTCCATGGGATATGGCACCCACTCCGCATTTCCTGCCGGGTGGAGAGGAACAGCTTTTCCATGAAGTTCGACTGGTTATGGAACCTGGTTTGCGATTTTTGCTGCTGGTAACTGTTGTCCCACTATTTTTAGGCCTTGCAGCTGTGTGGAGTGCAAGCCGATTTATCACCCGTTTACAAACTTCGGAGGTTCTCCGCTATGAATGAAAATAATGCAGTAAAAGAGACAGGCAGAAAAAATTCTGTCATTGATGTGAGAGATGTAAGTAAACATTTTGGAGATGTGAGCCCGGTCCGTGGAGTTGCTTTTCAGGTGCTTAAAGGTGAGTTCGTTACTCTGCTTGGGCCCTCCGGATGCGGGAAAACCACGTTGCTTGGTCTTATGGCAGGGTTTGAGCGGCCAAGTGACGGATCAATCAGCCTCCATGGTGAGGAATTAACAGATTTGAGTGAAGACGAACTTGCTCTCCTGCGAAGACGAATGGTTGGTTTTGTCTTTCAGGCTTTTCATCTTATTCCCACTCTGAATGCACTGGAGAATGTTGCCTTTCCGCTGTATCCGGTGAAAATGAGCGGACAGGAACGGAAAAAACGGGCAAAACTCCTACTGGATAAGATGGGGCTTGGCGAAAGGGCCGATCATCTGCCTTCGAAACTGTCTGGCGGGGAACGTCAGAGGGTGGCCATTGCCAGGGCGTTGGTCAATGATCCTGAAATCCTATTTTGCGACGAACCAACCGGTAATCTCGATTCGGCAACAGGCAAGGAAATTCTGAATCTATTGACAGATTTAAATAGAAAAGAGGGCGTGACCATTTTCATGGTTACCCATGACCAGAAAATAGCTGAATTATCAGATCGATCACTTTATATGACTGACGGGGAGGTCAACGAATCATGAAAACACGTATGAAAACAAAATATTCACTCTATCTGCTCATTGTAGGATTTCTTTTTCTCTTTTGCCTGACCGACCAGTCTGTGGCAGGTGATAAAGTTCAACTTGATATCCTCCACATGAATCACGGCCCCATGCGGCCCACCATCGCAAAGATTAAAGTTCTGCTCGAAAGTTACACGGATACCATCCAGGCCTCATGGTATGACTTTGATACCCCAGCCGGGAAAAAATTCATGAAGAAACAGAAACTGACAGGCCACATCCCCATGCTCCTCATGCTCGATGGTGAATCAGATTTCAGTATTGAGAGTAGGGACGTGCGGCTCAGTGGTTTTCCCACTGGAGCCAGCCCTTTCAAAAAAGTCGAGGGGAACTGGTCCCTTGATGATCTGAAAATTATTTTTGATCAAAAAACTGACTCGTAAAAATTTAAATCTACGATGGATTTGTAAAAAGCTCCATATTCGAGGCGCGCAAAAATCATATTATTTCGGCGTACTAGGGTACGTTGAAATAATATGATTTTTGCAGCAACGAAGAAGATGGAGAGTTTTTACGAATCCATCAATAAAAACTAACGGTGATAGCAATGGAAATTCTTTCACTCAGCAGGCTGGGTTGTGTTTCGGCCCTGCGGGACTGGAAACGATCCGGCTGGCTGATCATGGGTGTTATGCTGGGTTTGGCCTTTTTTGTCGCCATATCAACCCTTGGCGCCGGTTACAGTGAACTGGTCAGGCTGCCATTCAGCAGGCTGAAAAGCGATCTGATTGTCCAGCTTGGTACCCGGGGGAAAAGTCAGGGACTGAGTCAGGATAAGGGCAGCATACGGTTGCCGTTTTCCAACCAGCCAATTACAGAAAAACAGATAGAGGCAATCGCCTCCTTTCCGGGGGTCCATCTCTTGAACCCTGCAATTATTCTCTGGCATCAGGAAAAGAAAAAATTTGTGACACTGGCAGGAATTGACCCTGGTGCAACGGCAAGCGGCCCCGCCAGGGTTATGCAGTGGATAAAAAAAGGCAGACCGGTCAAGGCAAATGGTGAGACCGTGGTTGAGAGCCACCACGCCAAGTTTCACAAGCTGAAAATTGGTAATACTGTCCAGTTTGGGGACAGGGATTTCACAATTGTCGGGATCACCACAATAAAAGAGGGTGCATCCCTTGCTGCTGCTAATTTTTATATCACAATTGATGAGGCCAGGAACCTGGCAAACATGGCAGATGGGGCTGCAAACCTCTTATCAGTTGGTCTTGAAAGAGGAGTGGAAACCGAAAAAATGCAGGACAGGATTACAGCACTGCTACCTGGAGCAATTGTTTCGTCAACTGATTCCATTGGCCATATGATGCGTGGCTTCACCGGGGTCAGCACCACTGCAACCCGGCTTCTTTCCTACACCGCCCTTGGCTTCACCATCCTGCTTGTCTGCTGGCTTATTGGTGGACGTTTACAGGAACAGAAGGGGCAAATCGGACTTATGCAGACCATGGGCTGGCAGAAAAAAGATATTCTTCTCAGCTCCTGCGCTGAAGCTCTGTCCATAACTCTGTTTGGCGCTCTGCTCGGAGTCGGTGTGGGCCTTTTGTTTGTTCTGGTTTTGGGCTCCTTTGAGGTTTCTTTGACCCTCCCCTGGAATCTTGCTCCAACACCAGGCAGTTCACATACGGCTGGAGCCGGCCGGACAATGCTGGTCCCTCTGCCCATTATTCTGCAGCCCTGGAAAATCTTTTTTGCTCTTTTTATAACCTGTCTTGCTGCAGCTTTTACTTCTCTGTTCAGTTCTGCCCGTTTGGCTGGAAAAGGAGTACGTCAGACGCTGTTTGAGTAGTGCCTTACTCCATATAAGCAGCAATAAAAAACTGCTTTTATGGAGTTAAAATTAAATCGGAAGGTTGCAAACACCAACAAGGCACTAATTCCCCCCTTGTGGGGTGTTAGGTATTTGTGAGAAGTGGGTTTTGTTCGTGAATTCAGGGCCTATTTATTATCACTGGAACGCATGGTTTGCAGGCGATGCCGGAAATGATCAGCGAGTGTGTTATAGGCAACAAGATCGGGTAAGGTCTTGGCCAGGAGTTCTGCAATGCCAAGCGCTTCAGTAAATGCTTTTTGTGCTTTATCCCATTGTCCCAGGGCCTTTGCCGTATTTCCGACATTATCCAGTGAAACAGAGAGATCCCGCAACGCTTCTGGAGTTTCTCCGATATTTTCAAGGATTTTGCGTGCGATGTTCAAGCTCTCTTCAA
>DQTH01000070.1 GCA_015662865.1 Desulfocapsa sulfexigens | reverse complement strand
TCCAGCAAAAAAGACACTTTTTGAAAATTTTATATAAATTTTAAAATAGTTAGGTACTTTTTAGGAATAGTTACTATTGGAACTCCAGATTAAAAACTCTGCGTTCGGCCGTTGCAGCAATGGAGTTAATGTCGGGATTTCAACAACACGCTTCCACCCCTTGGGGTCAATAAAAAAGAAGGTAAAGTCATCACTGCCGCACCAGTCTAAAACGGATTGACGTAATTCAAAGAAATCACCGTGTAATGATTTTGTTACTACTTCATTACCAGGAACAACACCGAGGTATTCTTGCAGTTTCGTATGGGCATGTTTGTCTTTTTCGATATAAAGCGCATGAAATGAAACCTTCCTTCCCCTTTCCAATAAAGCCCGGCGACACCTTCTCATTATTTCGAGCGAGATGCTGATCGAGGTATCCCGTAAATCCGAACTTCCTTCCTGCCAGGGGCCGGAAAAGCAATCAACATACCTGATATGGCTCTGGAAGAGGCCAATAATCATAAACAGCCGTTCCAGATATGTTTTCAGAAGCGTATGCTTCACAAATGCCTGTTCGCGGCCCCGGTAGCTCTCTGGAACCGTGATATTTTTTTCAGAGTTCATTTCTTGTTTCCTAACTCGTTACATAGCCAAAAATATATGGTTAAACTTTCCAGACAGATAGTTTCTGCCAATTTTCAGGAAACCCCATAAACCGGGGTTGCACAACCGGATATTTTTCAAAGAGCGCTTTCAAGCGACTTTTCCAGGTATTGGGGTTGATCTGGTCCATAAGATAAGCCATCATTACCAGGGTGTTGTATAGCCGCTTGCCATCCTCATGGTTAAACTTATCGTAAAGTCCAGCAGGTGTCTTTCTGGGAAGTTTCCATGAAAAGGGGAAGGAGCGGTTCCAGAGTCGGGCATGGTGGGCACAGTGGTTGCGGACAATACTGAGGTGGTGAAGGAATGAAGACAGATTGACTTCATCCAGTCCGTACCGCCTGGCAATGGCGTTGCGATCACGGCCATGCCTGAGATTAGCATACCATTTTGAGAGCTGGCCGATGGTCATGACTTCACAGATCACCCATACCGGCGGCAACCGTTCGTCGTACTGCTCACGAAAATGACGAATAAACACCTCTGAACTTTGCCGGATGGTTTTTTCCAGCATGACTATGTTTTTCTCATGCGGCCATTTTGCTTTGAACAGCTCTTTCTTTAAATGGGCATGCGGTCCATACGAGTGGGAAAGGGTGTATGCCCAGCCGGTTCTCAGGGACACTTCAATCCGCTCGATGGCATCCATCACCAGCAGACGCAGTTCCCGATCAAAAACATAGTGGTCAAGAACCAGGTCAAAGGTTGTATCCGGCCGAAAGCGGTGGGTTGGATGATCCTGTTCAAAAGGGAGCCAGTAGGCGGCAAGTCGGTAATAGTTGAGATGTGCCAGATAGCGTCTTGCCCGCTCGCGGTCATCTATCTCCATGCCACGTTCAACAAGCCGGTCAACCTGGGCGTCAAACAACAAAGGGGGCTTGGTAAATTGCATTACCAAGCCCCCTGTATATAAGTAACCCTCGATGGTGCGCAGATCTCACGGGATGCGGCGAGGGTGTTGTTCAAATTGAATGTACACATACAATATGGTGTCTTATTCAAAAAAGCAAGGGGTAATTTCCGGCTGTACATATCCACACCTATATCAGTTGCCATCTTATGGTAAAAAGTGGTTCCATTACCGCATGTTGCTGCAGACGAGCTTCGACTTCATCAAGGAGCTTTTCTTTCTGACTATCAATTTGATCCTGGGCGTCAAAGAGTTTACGCCGCAAAGAAGTACGTTTCTTTTCCATGCTTTTGACCTCTCTCTGCATTTTTACCTTTTCATCAAGGCCCGGGAGTTTACGGGCTTCTGTTTTTTTCTGTTTTATGGCAATATCCAAGTCTTTGATTTCTATTTCAAGACTTTGTTTTTTGTCATCTGACCAACGTTCCAGTTTGTCCAGCTCCTCGTCAAAAAAAAGGGCGTTTCGTGCTGAGATATCAGCCAATATACTCTTTTCCCGTTTTATGAGCACGGATTGAACAGGATCGGAATCTATGAAATCGCATTGCGATACTGTAGCCGGGAGGTTGAATAATCTCCGTGATTGTTCCGGGTCAAGTTCTTGTCCGTCCTCGGTGATTGCAGCAAGAACTATATAATCTTCTGCCTCCAATGCTGTTACCGTTAATCTGGTAGCAGTTAAAATTCCTGTCTGACCAACTAACGGCTCTATAATGGCAATATTTCTGGCGGTGTTGGAGTAATCAAAAATTAATTCTGCATGCCCCGTGGATTGTTGAGCAGCTGTGGTAAGAATGAATCGGGCTAAAGGGTGTTGTAATCGATAATGATGTCCGGTGTCGTCGGATCGTTTTAATGTGTATAGCCCAGTTGGAATCGCCGGGGCAGGTGCTACATTCAAGTTAAAAGTTAAAGACGCTTCGTCGAATGTTGCCTGGTCGCCAAGGTGGTACATGGTGGTGTCCCATAAAAGAGCTTCGTACTTATTTAAAGAGGCCGTTGCCTCCTCTTTGTAAACACTTAATTTCTCGGCCACCTCAGTATCAAAATTTTCTAATAATTTTTGGCGGGTGGATTTCATGTTGGCATCAATCTCGACGCTTAACTCATCCTGTAAGGCATCAAATGAAGCTGTTATCTCCTCCTGACTGCGACAGGTCTGGTAAATTTCCACGATACGCCTTTCAAAATCAACACCGGATTCAATTGAACCTAAAATGTAACCATTCAGCGTAATTTATTTTTGAGCTTCAGATTTAATTCACAAAATTCGGCAACTCACCTTGAAACAATAACGCCAAAGCTGTTGTCG
>DQTH01000017.1 GCA_015662865.1 Desulfocapsa sulfexigens | reverse complement strand
TGCAATTGATATGATACAAACAGGACAAAGGTTATTGCGGAATAGTTCCGCTGTGACTGGACATTAAGCAAGTCCGAAACTTGAGACAAAAGCAGTGGTTGACTGGTCTAAGGTCACTCCCAGGCTGCAACCCATCCATCAGCAGGCAGATAATCTTATTGGTATTCCTGCCATGGATGGAAATCACCTGGAACTTATTGAAGAGCCGGAAAAGATCATGCGTGCCATCATTAAAGACATTGATGGTGCAGAATCTACTTGCCATTTGCAATTTTATATCTGGTGTGAAGGGGGAACAGCTGATGAGGTAGTTGCCGCTGTAATCAGAGCGGCAAAACGCGGCGTAACCTGTAGAATCCTTATTGATTCCATTGGTTCCCAAAAATTTCTGAAAGGGAAAAAAATTAAAGAACTGCGTGCTGCCGGCGTGAAAATTGAAGAAGAGCTTCCTGCCGGATTCATTAAAGCCTTTTTTGTACGAATCGATATTCGCAATCACAGAAAGGTTGTGATCATCGATGGAAAAATAGCTTACACCGGGAGCCAGAACATGGTGGACCCCACATATTTCAAGCAGGATTCAGGCGTTGGTCAGTGGATTGATACCATGGTTCGTATTAAGGGCCCTATTGTTGAGGCTCTTGCCGGTACTTTTATCAGTGACTGGTTCCTGGAAACCAACAATGAAAGGGTTCGTTTTCGCTCACTGGAAAAAGATCTCAAACATATCCGGTCAATCGCTGACATTTACCACCAGCCCATGGCCGGTGATGTCCCTGTCCAGCTCGTACCTTCCGGGCCGGGATTTTCGCCTGATGCAATACACAGTTTACTCCTGACAACGATCTATTATTCCCAGAAAACCATCACACTGACCACGCCTTATTTTGTTCCAGGTGAATCTATCCTCACCGCGTTGATGTCTGCTGCACAGCGTGGAGTTGATGTTTGTGTCATTATCCCCGAAAAAAATGATTCCAGGCTTGCCCATTATGCCAGCCATGCCAGATTCGAAAAACTTATACAATCTGGGGTCACCATCAAACTGTTCAAAGATGGCCTGCTTCACTCCAAATCCATTACTGTGGATGATGAATTTTCCCTGTTTGGCTCAGTAAATATAGACATGCGCAGCTTCTGGCTCAACTTTGAAGCAACTCTCTTTATCTACAATCAATCCTTTACCAGAAAGCTTCGTGATATGCAGGCCAGTTACGAGATTCAGTCCAGAACACTCAAACTGGAAGAGCTGGCCAGACGATCATCCCTGACAAGATTTCTTGAAAATTCGGCGCTCATTATTGGCCCGTTATTATAAAACCTAAAACAATGAAATTTCTATTACTCTCAGATATTCATGGAAATTTCCCGGCTCTGAAAGCTGTCGCAGAGTATTTTTCAAACACATCGTTTACTGCAATCTTCAACTGTGGTGATTCCATTGTTTATGCCCCATTTCCCAACGAAACCCTCCATTGGCTTCAATCGCACAATGTTCATTCAATACTTGGCAATACCGACAGAAAGATAAAAAAACTGCTCAAAGGAAAGAGCTTTAAAAAACCTGGAAAGCAGGAAAAAAGAATTATGTACATCAATACCTCCGAACAGATGGATGAAAGGTCTAAGATGTATCTGCTTTCATTAAAAAAATATTTTTCGTTCTCAGCAGGTAATCACAAAATATGTCTCTTTCATGGAAGCCCTGAGCACACAAACGAATTTCTATTCCCTGATACTCAAATCGAACGTTTCAGAGAACTGTCTGCTGCCTGCACCTGTTCGATCATCATTACCGGCCATTCCCATGTTCCTTACCACAAACTGATTGGAACAACGCATTTTATAAATCCTGGAAGTTGTGGTCGTATGTTTGATGCAAATCCGGCTGCGTCCTGTGCCGTTCTCACAATCTCGGACAAATCGGTGGAAGTCAGACACTATCGTATTGTCTGGCCTGTTGAGCAGACAGTGCAGGCCCTGCAGAAAGCTGGACTGCCTGAAATTTATCAGACCATGTATCAAACAGGTAAAAAACTCAATTAAAAGTTGATATTACCAGACCTTGTTGATATTCTCGGTAACTGTATCTTGCTTCTGTTATACAGAACAGTCGATGTAATTTTTCTTTAAAAATCTTCTTTTCCGCTTATATAAAAATGACTCCCAAGAAAAAAAAGAACACTGCAGATATTGAGCGACAGGGTAGCACTGCAATAATCCGTAAACTTGTTCACAAGCTTGATAGAGAGTTCAAATCCCATCCACCGGATGAAAAAACCCGTAAAATTCTTTCAGTCCTCAAAGATCGTCACAAAGAGGAAATTGTAGAGGCTGCACTTCTCAAATACTACAATTCAGAAGAGCTGAAACCTTTCCAGGCTGAGCTCATCAAGATGCAGACACATCTTGAGCGAACCGGAAAGAAAATGATCATCCTCTTTGATGGCCGCGATGCTTCGGGAAAAGGTGGAACCATCCGCAGAGTCACCCGCTACATGAATGAAAAAAGATACCGTGTAGAGGCTTTAGGTAAACCCAACGAAACACAGAAGACCGAACTGCACATGAAACGCTACATTGAACGTTTTCCGCATGCCGGTGAAATCGTTCTTTTTGACAGAAGCTGGTATAACCGCGCCATGGTAGAGCCGGTCATGGGGTTTTGTACAACAGCGCAGTATCGACGGTTCCTGAAAAAAGTAACAAGCTATGAGCAGAATTTTATTCTTGATGCCGGGAAAACTATCCTTCTCAAGCTCTATTTTTCGGTAACAAAAGAAGAGCAGTCAAGAAGATTTGAACGAAGGAAGAACGATCCGCTACGTCAATGGAAATTAAGTGAAGTAGATCTTCAGGCCCAGGAACTCTGGGACGAATTCACCCAAAAGAAAAAAACCCTTCTGCAGAAGACTCACACCAAGGAATCCAAATGGTGGGTCATCCGTTCCGATGATAAGCACATGGCACGACGTGAAACCATGAAGCTGATCCTCAATTCTGTCAAATACAGAGGACGGAGCAGAAGTCTTAACTTTAAGGTTGACCCTGATACTGTAATTTCAGGAAGCCGTGAACTAAAGATTATGAAAAAAGAAAAAAAACTGTTTGGAGCAGCGTTGAAGTAGGCTGCAATCAGAAGAGATGGTATTGGCTATAACAAGCCATCAGACAAAACAGTATGAGTTTACAATCCAGAAAAACCCTTATTTCAGGGTTTTTCTGAACTGCCATTGCTTACTGCAGGCTATTTTTTCTTTGCCCTTTTCAGAATAATGGTCAAACTTTTCTTAAGCAGATTAACCGCATGATAGGAATGATCGATCTCATCATTTGATTTTCCAGGCTCAGTATAATTCAGCTTTGTATCAAGCTTGCCTTTGGCGATTGCAGTTGTATCTTTGGTCAGATCAGCCAAACGGCTGATGATAACGCGCTGGGTAAAGAAAAAGTTCAGCAAAAATGCGAGAACAACCAGGCCGATTGCCACAGGATTTGACAAAACCGGCAGAAGCTGTTGCCAACTGATTGCAGGTAGTTTTACACTGACAATACCTCGAACATCTCCGACCTTATAACCAAATGCTTTGTCGCTGCCATATTTTTCGATAACTGCGGCAGGAGCATCTTCCGGATTACCATGACATTTCAGGCATCCCTTTTTAACAAAAATCGGCCTGGCGTATCTATATTTACCAGCCTCATAGCCGGTTATAAATTTAAGGGCTTTATCATTTTTAAAAGCAGCGATGGCATCATTTTCAAAGCCGTCAGGTCTATTTGCTACCTGGCGATACTCATCACTTGTCACTAAAAAAGTAGCTCGTAAAGCTGTTTTATTGGCAATTGTTGAAAGTTCTCTGGTTGCAAGTGCCGGATTTTTACCATAAAACGCGGCGCCATGATAATTTTCGCGCTTTGCAAGAAAATCAGGAAAATCAGGTGCCAATTTGTCGACCCACACCATCCCGGTCCCTGCAACCCAGGAGCGAAACGCTACAACCTGATCAGCAACAGCTTCTGCTTCATGTCGTAGAACCTGATCACGAATACCCATTAGACCAGCGACAAAAGCGCCAGCGACAAGAGCCAGTGTTAAAAAGAACACTAAACTGAATTTAACTTGAATACTTGTTTTCTTTGCCACATTAATCTCCTTCCATTATTCAAATTACTCTTTAATATTAATATTAAAACATATGCCTCTTCAAACAAATCTGTGGGTGATTTCAGGGACAGGTAAATTACCAAGCGTATGATACAAGGCTATTTCCCGCAATTTATCGCTCCGG
>DQTH01000220.1 GCA_015662865.1 Desulfocapsa sulfexigens | reverse complement strand
ACCCAATTCCTTTAATGCTAGCAAATAGGGGTCAGGAGCAGGTTTATTGTATTCAACATCATCACTAGACACAATAGTGGAAAAAAACTCTTTTAGATCATTGTTATTAATGGTCACGTTGACTCCTTCAATACCTGCACCAGTGACTACCGCCATTTTGACACCTAGTTGTTTAAAATACGATAAAGATTTCTTGACGCCGGGCATGAGGGGAAAAGCATTATGTGATAAGTAGGCACTTATGAGGTTGCATTTTTCTTGAATTAGTACCTTAGGAGATATTTGTAAAGAATATGTATTTACTATCATTTCTGCATTAGATGTTGTTGGTACCCCAGCGTAATGACAGATATAATCTTTTTTAAAGAAGGTGATATTGTATGAACTTAGAATTGTCGCCCATAACTTATAATGAACTTCTTCTGAATCTACGAGTGTTCCATCGTGATCAAAAAGAATAGCTTTAATTGTTTTCTGGCACATAGAATATGTATCTTTCAAAGACTCATTAACTATTATCCACCCAGTAAAAGAAGAAATTCATCTTCAGTAAGAACCTTCTTACCCTTGTCCTGCGCCTTTTTCAGCTTGGAACCTGGCTTTTCACCCACCACAAGACAAGTGAGTTTTTTGGTTATTCCGCTGGCAATCTGTCCGCCGTTTTCTTTGACCAGTTTTTTGGCCTCATTTCTGGACATTTTTTTTAAGCTTCCGGTAAACAGAAAAACTTCGCCACTGAGAGGCAGATCTTCTTCCTGTTTCTCCATGACCTGTGGTTGTACGCCTGTTTCAAGGAGCTTTTTCATCATTTCCTGCACAGTCGGGTCGGAAAAATAATCGGCAATGGATTTTGCAGCCTGTTCTCCAAGGCCTGCAACTTCCAGCAAATCTTCTTCTTTTTGCCTGGATAGCTCTTCAAGACTATGAAAACTCTGTTCCAGCAGACCGGCGGTCACCTCACCCACGTATCGAATCCCAAGAGCCGCAAGAAAACGGGACAATGATGGTTTTTTTGCGGCCTCAATACCCCGCAGAGCATTTTCAGCAGATTTTTCTCCCCAGCCTTCAAGATTTTCCAGATCCTCTTTTTGCAGCAGAAAAATATCAGGGATGTCATGGATAAGTTTGAGATCAAAAAGCTGTTCCACACTTTTTGTTCCCAGTCCTTCAATATCAAGACCGGCCTTGGAACAGAAATGCACAAGAGATCTGAGCCGCTGGGCAGGACAGTGAGGATTGGGGCAGCGGGTTACAGCCTCTCCTTCAGGTTTTACCAGGAGATGATCACAGACAGGGCAATTTTCAGGAAAAACAATGGCTTTTTCTGTTCCATCACGCTTTTCCACAATGGCTTTAACGATTTCCGGGATCACATCTCCAGCTCTTTGAATCAGCACGCTATCACCTGTGTGCAAATCTTTGCGCAGGATTTCATCACTATTGTGCAGTGTTGCACGGCTGACAATGACTCCGCCCACATCAACCGGTTCAAGAATTGCCACTGGCGTTATAGCCCCGGTTCGCCCCACCTGAAAATCCACTTTCACAATTTTCGTGGTCGCCTGAACAGCCGGAAACTTACAGGCAATTGCCCAGCGGGGAGCACGGGCCTTTGCACCAAGCCGTGCCTGGAGTGCAAAATCATTGACCTTGACCACCATGCCGTCAATTTCATAGGCCAGATCATGTCGCAGCGCGGAAAGATCGGAAAACCTTTTTACCACAGTCCCCATATCCGGACAGTATTGAGTAAGAGAATTGACCGGTAGGCCAAGCCTTGCCAGATCGATGAAAAGCTCTTTCTGATTTGCGCAGTTTAGGGCAGCCGGATCAGATATACCATAGACAAAAAAACGAAGGGGACGCTGCGCTGTGATTTTGGGGTCAAGCTGACGCAGAGAACCTGCTGCAGCATTTCTGGGATTGGCAAAAAGCGGTTCTCCGTCCATTGCCCGCTGGCGATTCAGTGTCTCCAGCCCGCTCCGATCCATGAAGACTTCGCCACGCACTTCAAGCAGAGGAATATCAGTTTCCCGAAGCCGTAATGGAATAGAGCCCACAGTTTTGAGCTGGGCGGTAATATCCTCGCCAACCGTTCCATCACCCCGGGTACTTCCCATGGTCAGCAAGCCATACTCATAGACAAGTTCCACAGCCAAACCATCAAGCTTTGGTTCTGCCATGTAATCCGGTGCCTTATCTGTCAGCAGATAACGAAGGAGCCGCTCTTCAAAGGCATAGAGATCCTCATCATCAAACGCATTCTCAAGGCTGAGCATGGGCAGGCGATGGGCCACCTGATTGAATTTATCAAGCGGTGCTCCACCCACCCGCTGGCTGGGTGAATCCGGGGTTATCCAGTCGGGATGTGCTTCTTCTATTGCCAGCAATTCCTGGAACAGACGATCATATTCACCGTCGGAAATCTGCGGGTCATCCAGGACATAATAGTAGTGGGAATGTTCATTCAGCAGAAGACGCAACTCTTCCAGTCGCTTCTGTGAAGCCATGATTACTCAGGTGGATCGAGGAGCACGCCGCCCTTGGCAATATTCTCACGTTCCACTTCATCAATAAAAATAAGAATTGCTTCCGGTGGCTTACCCGCCTCTTTGGCGATAACGTCAGTTACCCCTTTGCAGATGTTGCTTTTTTGATCTTTACTGAGTTTTCCTGCTACTCGAATATTTACGTAAGGCATCTTTTTCTCCTGCTATAGTTACTGGATTCGTAGAAATTCTCCTTCTTCTTCGTTGTGCGCCCGAAGGTAGTGCCCTTGGGGTACAAAAATCAAAGCGTTTCAACGCACCCTAATTACGCAGAAATACTTTATTTTTATACCCAAGGGCATAAATGCGCCTCGAATATGGAGCTTTTCACGAATCCATCTTAGATTTTAACTTTTTTACGAGTCGTTCAATCCGGCAAACAATGTTGAGCGATCTTCGGCAGTAGTTTTTCGGGCCCAAGCCCAAGTTCTTCTGCCAGTTCTTCCAGTTCACTCAGGCTGCAGTTAATAAATTGCTCAGGAATATCCTGCCCTGCAGACTTTATTCCCTGGGCTAAAAAAAGCAGTAATGACCGGGCTGCTTTTTCACGAAAATCACCAAACTCAACAGATTGTCTCCTGGCAAAAACTTTGCACCGGTGCCAGTTGTAGAGACTTCGCCTCACACCGCGATAAATGGTCTTATGGAAGTTTTCCACGCTGATATCGCGAAGAATAATTTCATGATAACGCTCAAGGGCGGCTTCTTTAAGAGTTGACAGTTCACTGTCTGTTAATGTCAGTCCGGGTCCGTCTTTTTCTTCTGTCAGATAGTAAAGTGTTGCGTGAAAAGTGATCTCAGGGATTTCACCGGAATGACGCACCATGAGCCACTCGTCTGCAAGTATCTCCCGCCGTTCATCTTCTGTCACTCTTTCTTCTCCAGATTAAAAAGAGATCGAAAAAGATCAACTTTCATTTCTGACTGGTCTTTGCAGCTTTCACTTTTAAGAAAGATCACAGGATCATGGAGGAGCCTGGAAACAATTGCACCAGCCATTTTCTCAATACTTTTACGTTCCTTGTCACTGAGATTTTTCAGGCGCGGCAGAGTTCGTTCCAGTTCCATACGGCTAATCCTGTTGCCCTTCTTCCTGAGAGCCGCAATGGTTGGTGTGATGGCAAGACCTGCCTGCCAGTCCTGGAACTTCAGGGCTTCCTCATCCACAATCCTGCTTGCTTTGACTGCTTCCTTATCTCTTTCTGCCTTGTTCAGCTCAACCACATTGTTGAGATCATCAATATCGTAGAGATACACATTATCAAGGTCATTCAAGGCGGGATCAAGATCTCGTGGCACTGCAATATCAATAAAAAACAACGGCTTGTTACGACGATTACGCATCAATGGTTTCACGTCCGCCTTATGCAGGATAACTCCCGGAGCACCTGTGGAACTGACAATAATATCCACCTGTTCCAACTGATCAGAAACCTCATCAAGACCTACGGCACGACCGTTGAAACATTTGGCAAGATCAAGGGCTCTTTCCAGGGTTCTGTTTGCCACAACCACATCTTTGGCACCATTACCCACCAGATGCTCGGCTGCAAGTTCTGCCATTTCCCCGGCTCCAATGAGGAGGACCTTTTTGTTGTCGAGTGTTCCGAAAATCTTTTTAGCAAGCTCAATGGCAGCATAGCTGATGGAAACAGCCGAAGAACCGATTCGGGTCTCACTGCGGACCCGCTTGGCAACAGAAAATGCCTTGTGCAGAAGTTTATTGAGGATGGGACCTGTGCATTTTTTATCAGCAGCCCAGCGATACGCCTCTTTCAACTGTCCGAGAATCTGTGATTCGCCGACTATCATGGAGTCAAGACTGGCAGCCACCATAAAGAGATGATGGATGGCCTCGTCATCGCGGTGACAGTATAGATACTTCTCGTATTGGTCAGGAGAAAGGGCATCACCAAAAAGAAATCCGGCAAGCTCTTTTTCCACAGCTGCACTATCTTTTGCAGAGACCAGTATTTCCACTCGATTACATGTGGAAAGGAGAAAATATTCCTTCAAGCCGGCTATTCCTGCCAGGGCCTGTAAAGGTTCTTCATAACCACTGCTTAGAGCAAGTTTTTCACGCACCTCAAGTGGGGTATTCTTGTGATTGACCCCAAGGAGCAGAATCGTCTCACTGGGCATAACTGTGTACACCCCCAAGTAGATAGGTCACGCCCCACAGCGTGAAGAGAACTGAAGCAAACCCGACAATGGACATTACTGCCGCCCTTTTGCCACGCCATCCGACAGTCACACGCTGATGAAGCTGAATTGCGTATAGAAACCAGGTTATGAGCGACCAGGTTTCCTTGGGATCCCATTGCCAGTATGTCCCCCAGGCCTGCCGTGCCCAGATGGAACCGGAAACCATTCCCAGAGTGAGGAAAGTAAATCCCGCAGTTAGGCAGTGACTGTTTAACTGGTCAAGTGACTCGAGTGATGGCAGGCGGCTGAAGAAAAAACCAAGCTTTTTTGATTTCAGCTCCCGTTCCTGAAGCAGATACATAATGCCTCCGCAGAAGGAGAGTGCCAGAAATCCATAAGCCATGACCGAAACCCCGGCATGAACCGGAAGCCAGAGAGACTGCAGGGCCGGGGCAAGGGGATGAAACTCCCTGGATACCGAAGCTGCAACAAGGAGCAGAATAAGCACCAGCAATGAAATAAAGGTTCCAAAATTTCTCACCGAATAACGCCAGTGAAAAGAAAGGTAGGCCCAGGTCACTGACCAGGCGAAAAATGTGATCGCCTCATGTTGAGAGGTGATCGGAGTGTAGCCGGCAATAAGATATCGCGAAAGGATATAAAGAGTCTGCAGGATACCCGATCCAATCAGAATCATCCTTGCAACTTTGCGGAGTCTCTCCTGCTGTCCGAAAAAGAATACGAGATAGACAGCAGAGGCCACGAAGCTTACAGCCAGTACACTGTTAAATAAAAGATAGTTGATTTCACTCAACATGATTATTTTTCTCCAGGGATAGGCGCATCAAATCATCTTCTAATTTTTATTAAGATCCTGCATCCCTTTCATCAGGTTTGAAATATCAATAGTGGGTGGCAGGATGTTCTGCAGCAATGTTTCAAGGTCTTTCCATTTCTTATTCCTGATACAAGCAAGGATATCACTGTCAAGAACTTCTCCAAAAAGTTGTTTATGTGCGACCGGTGAGCTGGTTTCCTTGAGGACTTCTCTTCGCAGACCAGCCATAAAACTTACCAGCAAACCATATTCCGGACCGTAAGATATCTCAAGCTCCTTTCGGATACGGGCAGCAAGTGCCGGGCTTCCGCCGCTGGTAGCAACTGTGAGGAGCAAATCGCCCTGCCGAAATGATGCCGGCACCTGAAATGTGCATGCCTCCGGCATATCAGCCGCATTTACGGAAATAGCAAGATCATTTGCCTCTGATATAATCTGTTTCTGTACCTTTTTGTTACTTGTTGCTGCAAAGACCAGCTTTGCCCCTTGAAGATCGCCGTGCCGATAATCTCTTTTCTGCCATTCAAGAAGACCGGATTCTGCAAGCTCCACAAGGCGCTCTGAGACAATTGGACTGATGAGCCGGATAACAGCCCCGCAGGGCAAAAGAGATTCCACTTTACGCGTTGCCACACTCCCTCCACCAATGACAAGACAAAGGCAATCATCAATTACCATATTCACCGGATAGAGTGTCATCTGTTTTTTCTGTTATTCTTTTGCCCGGAGACGATTAATAATAATAGTAATGTCCTGCCCGTCTTTACGAATAGTCTGTTTACCGCCTGCAATATCATATTCATCTTTTGCCCGTTCCATGAACAGAGGTAAACATTTTCTCCGTGCATCATGGGCAAGATATATTGTGCCACCCGGTTTCAGGTATTTTCTAAACACATTAAGAAGCGGATCAAAAAATTCTTCTCTAAACAGAACTTCTGCTGCTGTAAGCACATCAAAAGATTCCATTTCAGGAGGATTCAGCCAGTCAATATGTGCACATTTTACATTGTCCAGCCCTGACGCCGCGACACTTACCTTCTGAAAATCCATGATAATATCTTCATAATCGGAAAGTGTCACATCAAAACCACAGGCTGCAGCCGTAATGCCGGGGGCGCCAAGCCCCGCCCCAAGCTCAAGCAGAGTTTTTCCCTTTGGATCAGGAAGTGAGGCCAGGGCATAGGACAAAATCATGGCTGCCTCCCAGAGCTTTACCCAGAAAGGGAACTCGCTCACATCAGCAAAAGGATCTTTTCCATCAAGAAATTCTTCAATGTCGGCGACTTTGAGAAGGCGAATGGTTTGATCTTTTACTTTCAGCTTATCAAAGGTCAATTTATAATTCGCACGGATGCGGTTATAAATTTCGCGCTCTTCTTCCGGTAATGTTCTGATATCCATAAGGCTTATAATAATACGAAGTTTTAGCTAACTGGTAAAGAAAGTATATAGGAGACCACAGGTGGCAAGTGTTAGACAATAATAACCGAAATATTGCAGTTTGTTTTTCCGGATAACATTCAAAAGTAGAATAATTGCAAAATATCCACAGACAGCAGAGGCAATTGTTCCAACGCCAATCACAAGCAGGCTGTCGGCACTGGGAGGATTATCCAGTAGATCCCGGGACTGCAGTACCACGGCCCCGAGGATTGCGGGTATGGACATGATAAAGGAAAATCGGGCTACTGTTTCCCGATTTATACCTAACAGCATTCCTGTAAAAATTGTTGATCCGGAACGGGAAAGACCAGGAAAAATAGCCATTGCCTGAGCACAGCCAATGATGAAAGACCTGGGGCAATTCAGTTGTACTGCCCTCTCCCGGACATAAGGTGTGATGGTCATAATTATACCGGTGACAAAAAGCATGGAGTAAACCAGCAGAACATTGGCAAAGAGTCCATCAATGTATTGCTTCAAAAACAGTCCGGCTCCAACAGCCGGCAGCGTGGCGACCACCACATAAATATCCCAGTAAAAAAAACGGGTTAATTCCTCATCAGCCTGCCCCCGCATCATGGCAAGAGGAGCTGCCAGCATGGCAGTCAATTCTTTACGAAAAACGATGCAGACTGAAATAAGAGTGCCAAAATGAAGAAAAACATCAAAGGCCAGCCCCTGTTCCTGAAAATTGAGCAGCTGAGAACCAAGCACCAGATGACCGGAACTTGAAACAGGAAGAAATTCAGTCAGGCCCTGGAGGCCCCCCAATAAAATTGCCTTGATTATTTCCACATCTTCACCTTGCAGGAAAGTTCGCGTGCTCCCCTTGCTTCACGCAGAATAAAAAAAAAGGCCGATTGATATAAAAATATCAATCGGCCCTCATAAACTAACTAAAAAACGGGGTTATGTCAATTAGCAACCCTCAATAGCACCGGCTTTCTTAGCAGCTTTCACTTTTACTGCATCACCAGCTTTCAGCTTGTCAGCTTTTTTACAGGTCATGGTTACTTTGTCACCGGCAACTGAATCAACAGTACATTTAACAGTTGCAGCTACCGCTACAGTGCTTAAAGCGAAAGTAAGAGCCAATACAACAGATACGATACCTTTTTTCATTTGTGTTCTCCTCAGTAACAGTTTTATTATTTCCTGGAACAACTCCAGAACTATACGATCATTTTCAGCTTGTTAGTATAAAAAACAAGCTCGAAGTTGTCAACTCTTAATCATTATACAATTGAATGCTATTTCATTATACTCTTAATGTCGTTCTCAAGTAAAACATGGGGTACATAGCCGGGATATTTCTTAACTACAGTACCTTTACTGTTTACCAAAAAAGAAGTAGGAATCCCAACCACACCACCGAAATCCCTGGCAGTTCCACTACTTGCCATGAGTACCGGGTAGTTGATGGAACGCTTTTCAACCAGTTTTTTAACAACACCGGATCCACCCTGGTCCACGGAAAGAGCAACCACGGAAAACCCTTTATCACCATATTTGTTCTGGAGCTCTATCAAATCCGGAACTTCCTGCATACAGGGAGGGCACCAAGTTGCAAAAAACGTTACCAAAAGTGTTTTCCCTGAGAATTGCTTGCTATCAACACTATCCCCGGTTACCACATCGGGAAGGACGAAAGAAGGCATCTTTGATGCAGCAGAAACAGGTTGAACAAACATCATTACAGCAATAAAACTGGCAAGCAGCAATCCCAGATAGCGGGAAGACTTGAATTGTACCATGGACAAATCCTCTATTAATGTTAAAGGCTCATGCAAAACAACCAGCAGCCTGGGTACTTCAGAATACTCCAGAGGTGTCGTCTGAACCAAAAAAACCTTAAGAACATAATCTTCAGCAAATACTTAAATTACACTATCCAATCTTCCCAGAAAGTCAACCTGCAATTCGCTCTCGCCATGCGGATAAAGCTGAAAAAACATACTTAAACAGTCTGTTTCACAAAATTTTTCACATGACTGACAATGTGGTACCGACATGTCTGCATCTGCACAGCTTCCCTTCTGAAATCGAATAACACGCAGATCAACAACAATTTTATTACAAAAACGACAAGTTACAAATACAGAAAAAGAGTCCAGTATGGCCCAAAACACCAACAAAACCAGTTCCACAAAAAAAATATCCCCGGAAATGCTGAATGGAAAAACAATTTATGGTAGAGTGATCTGACTTTAACAGCGGCATTCCATTGTAATGCTATCCCTTTCCCCTGAATATGAAAAACTCGATATGAGTAAACGTCTCTCTCACAACATTCTATCCCTTTTCACTTTGATTGTACTCTCTGCTCTATGGATTTCACCTCTTTATGGAGCCCAACTGGTTGATCGGGTTGTGGCAATCGTAAATGATGATGTAATCACCATGTCCGAAGTCAATGAGGAAGGAAAAGGTTATTTCAAAAAAATAACTGAACAGGCGCCTCCTGCCCAGATTGAAGATGCCCTGAGCCGGGCAAGAAATCAGATACTGAATAACCTGATAGACAAAAGACTCATTGCCCAGGAAGCAGCAAAACAGGGAGTAAATGTGTCTGATGAAGAAGTACAAATGGCAGCAGAACAAATGCTTATCAACAATAAAATAACCAGGGATATACTGGATACTCAACTGGGTCAGATGGGGATGAATTACGAGGGATACCTTGAAACCCTACGCAATCAGATTCTCCAATCCAAACTGGTAAATTATGAGATCCGATCCAAAATCATCATCACGGATGACATGATCCTGGACTGTTATGATACAAACTACACAAAACATATAAGTGACGGTGGTTATTATCTTATGCAGATGGGATTTGTCTGGAACAAATCTAACAGAGGGAGCACATCTCCTGCTACGGATGCGGAAAAAATGGCTGCAAAAAAACGTGCCGAACGGGTTCATGCCCTGATCGTGGACGGACAGGACTTCCGGACTCTGGCCAAAAAATTCTCAGAACTGCCCTCAGCTGTCGATGGCGGCGATATTGGCGTTTTCATGGAAGACGAAATGGCTCCTTATATGAAACAAGCGGTGCTGAAACTTAAAACCGGAGAAATCAGTGAAGTCATAGAAACCCCTTCCGGTTACCAGTTTTTCAAAGTTCTCTCCTGTCAGGATGGACAGATTGTGGTTCAGGCATCTTTTGATGCTGTAAAAGAGGAAATCAGGGCCAAACTCTACGACGAGAAACTCAAGGGAGAATTTGATGAATGGGTCAAGAAAATAAAAGCAGAAGCATATATTAAAAAGTTATAAGGATAACAAGAATGTCTGACAAAGCCACACAGGAAGAAACACTCTCTCTAGGTGCCTTCCTCCGTGACCAGCGCGAGCAAAAAGGTGTATCGATTGAAGCTGTAATCGAGGCCACAAAAATTTCCAAGCCGGTGCTGGAGGCCATTGAGAACGACAATTTTCCCCGCATGCCTGCTGAAGCATTTTGCCGTGGTTTTTACACCATATATGCTAATTTTCTTGAACTTGACCCAAAAGAAATTATTGCACGATATAAACAGGTCAGAGGAATCGCAGAATCAGCATCTGCCAAACAGCCCATACCACCTGTTATTAAAAGTCAGAAGTTCAGTACCTACGCAGAAGTATCTCCTGTATCTCCTGTAGGCGGAACAACCGTACTTATAACCGGTTGCCTTCTCCTCTTCGCCGGAATCTGCTGGTACCTTAACTGGAATCCGGTGGATTTTTTCAGTTCAATAATTATGCCCCAGCAAACAGCCACTGTCTCTGCTGTGAGTAATGAAAGTTCAGAACCGTTTGCTCAGGAAATCGTAAGCACCGCACTATCCGGCACAACTGCCACCGAAACTGAAAAAAGCATTGAAAAACAACCACAGAAAACTCCAGCTGTGACTCTTTACAACCTCCAGGTCACATTCCAGAACAGTGGAACACTGAAAGTAACTATGGATGATGGTTTTGTTCTGGACAAACATTTTTCAGCAGGAGAGACCCTGCAGTGGGAAGTAACAAAAAAGATCCTTCTTGATATGCCTGAAACGGCTAGAGGAAAGCTTAGTCTGAACGGAATAGAAATTCCACTGCCGGCAGCAGAAAATGGCAGGAGAAAACTATCCCTCCCTGAAGATCTTCTTGATTAGTACCTTACAGAATATTTTCCGGAGTCTACGCTTACCTGTTTTTTCAAAGAAAATATTCTCATAAGATTCTTACGCCCCCTTGTGGGGTGTTGGATTTTTTACACCAGCCCCAAAAACGTACCAGAATAACAAAACATTCCGGTCACTACAAAAAGTCGAAAAAGTAAGCAGCCTCCGGGTGGACACTAAGCATTTAAGGTGAATAACAAACAACAGGTTGAGTCGGCAGCCATAGTTCTGGACTGTCGTGAACATGGCGAATCCGACGTGATCGTCACATTCTTCTGCCGCCATTACGGCAGATTAACCGGAATCGCAAAAGGCGCCAAACGCAGCAAAAAACGATTTGTCAACAAACTGGAAATCTTTAGTTCCCTCCAGCTTCTCCACACAGTCCCTCAGAATAACCGTCTTGCATTTATAGCCGAGGCTGATCTTTGTGATGGTTTTCTTTCCCTCCGTAACAATATTTCCTGTTACACAACAGCCAGTGTTATCCGGGAATTTGTTCTGCTGGCAACAAAAGAAATGGAAGGCGACGATGGGCTGTACCCTCTGTTGATATGGAGCTTAAGCAGTTTAAATAGTGGCCGCCCTCCCCTGATAGTTCTTATTCTTTTTCTCATTCGTTTTTATGCACTTATCGGTTACAGCCCCATATTGGACAGCTGTCTTGAATGTGGCCAACAGCTCCGTACAGACAAAACATACTGTTTTCATGTTGCATCGGGTGGTCTTCGCTGCAGTAAATGCACTGAAAAAGGAACAAACAGACTCAAACTGTCTCAGGGGACACTGAAATCCCTGGCCGCGGCCCTGCAACAACCACTTGAACGTCTAAACCGCCTGCAATTTTCAAAAAACAGTCAGGAAGAAGCATTGACCTTTCTTCATTCTTATGGGCGTCAGCTGTTTCAGCGTGAAATTGTTTCATGGGCTTTTCTAATTAAATAAGAAAAACTTTATCTTTTGCAGCAGCGAAGAAGATAAAGTGTTTTTACGAATTCATCAGCAATAACGGATTTCCCCGCTATGCTCCACACTGGTTGTCCCATCATCATGTTTCAAAATAAGAGCACCGTCTCTGGCAATGGTTTTTACCACAGCCTCATACTGGGGATTTTCCACCACATCATATCCATAACGTACTCGTCTTCCAAGGGTGTCAGAGAGTTCCTTCCAGCGTTTAATCAGGGGATGCTCCCCTTCATATTCTTCCCCTCCTCCGCGGGACAGCCACTGTTCCTCCTCGTAAAGAAGAAGGCCGGTATAATAACGAAGCTTTGCCAGAAAAGAGAGGGTAAAAGAGTTGACATCAACTGGATGGTTCAGGAACTGGGCCAGGGAAACGGCTGTTTCCTGCAGTTCGGGTGGGAAGGAACTGTTGTTGAGGTTAAGGCCAAAACCCAGGAGATGGAAATTCTCCCCATGCACAGGACTGCGAAAGCCTTCAATAAGAAAGCCCGCCTGTTTTTTTCCATCAAGAAGAACATCATTCACCCAGCGAATGGCGGCAGATGACGCGCCTTCCCGGCGCAGTGCTTCACAGCAGGCAATACCCGGGATCAATGGAATCAGATTTCTGAATATGGGCAAGAATGTATCAGCCAGGATCAGACATCCCCAGAGACCTCCTGGCGGGGCATGCCATGAACGGCTGAAACGACCTTTGGAAAGAGAGAGGGAAGAGGCGAGAATCAGGCTGCCATTGACAACGGGCCTGCCATTTTTCTCCTGAAGAGAAATATGTTCCCGTGCCGTATCCATCGCACGATCAAGAGATGAAAAAACATGTATGGCAGAGCCGACATACGCTCCATAGCGGAAAACAGTATCACTGTTCAGGTCAGTTTGTTTCTGTCTCCAAACCTGCTCAACAGATGTGACATAGTCATCAAGAAGAGAAGGAGTGAGAAGAGATAAATCATTCATGTTCAATATTGAACATCAGGCACCCGACACTAATCCTTTTTATCCCAGTCAGCCTTAACTCTGGTAATGATTTTTTCTATAAGGGGTAATTTATCTATGGGACAGACACCGATCAGAGGAGCCCCCTGGTCCACAGAGATACCAGGCTTAAAATAGACTGAATGGATGACACCTTTTTCACCGCTGTAATACACAGGGGTATCACGCTTCATGAGGGACATGATGATAATCTCATCACCGGGCTTGACTGAAACCTCCCGGGCACTCTTTTTCTCAATCCTTGACTGCACATCAAGTGAGAAAAAATACTTTGCCCTCTCAGGAGCTGGGAAAATATAGAGGACCTCTTTCAGGATGCTTTCAATAATCTCTTTTTTCTTTAAAGGGTGACGAATGGTCATCAACTTTTCACCCGCCTCAACAAAACTTCCTTCAAGCTCACTGTAAATGGAAGAGACAACTCCGTTGGTTGTTCCGGTAATTTTTTTGGAATTCCTCTCTCTGGTGATTTCAAAAAGTGGCGTTCCGAGAATATGTTTCCACTCACCACTTACACCATCAATCTGGCTTCCCTCTTCCACCAGAAAATGCACTCTGCCGGTATGAACAGCATGAATGTCTACATATTCATAAGGATCAGAATGATACTTTCCCAGTATTTCGTCAAAATCTATTTCGTCGGACATGGTTTCTTATAATATTTGGAATTCAGATAACGTTTGCAGGGCTTCTTCATCAGCATGATTGCAGTATGCCCCTGGCATGCACATGAAGATTTCAAGGTAGCCTGACATCAGGTATCAGAATATTTATGGTTTCGTTATTATTGATCAGTGCTGGCTGCTGTGCCCGGATTTTTGGTCTGTGGTTCCGTGGCCAACGGCTGCTGTACGATGTACTTTTATCAAAGGTTCCTTCACAGGCTGCAAACCCACAATTTCACAATCGGAACGAACTATACTGTCGCTGATAAACATCTTATCGGAAAAAGTGAATACTCCATGGTTCTGAGCTTTCACCGTATCAAAAACAATCCATTTGTCCCGCCCCTGCTCTTTACCTTTGACATCAAAAAGGGTGCAAAGAATAGAGATGTTTTTTATATCATGTTTACCCTTATTTTCAATGGTAAACGAGGCATCAACCATGTTGCCTGCCTTTTGAATTGTGATACTTGAACGACTCAGAACAATGGACTGCAAAGAATCTTTCACAGAATCGGAAACTGTAACGTCAGGCAGTAAAACACTGGCTACTCCTGATGTAGAGGCGCTGATTTTTGACACAGCAAAGGCAACAAGAGCAAAAATCACAATACTAAGAGTAATATTTCCCCAGAATTTTCCATTCATAACCATGCCTCCTTACGCCGAATAAATAGTGCAGCAACAAGCGTTTATTTTATACTGAGATAATGCAGTGATGGCAAGCCTATTCGTATACAGCATGCCCTGATTCTAAGCTTCCACCGCTTTACAGACAATGGTATAAATAATCCTTCATCCATGAATCCAAATGTACTTTCTTATAAAGATTATCTGATAATGCAAAAAAAGCCAAATAACAGGGATTCACTCTTTGATGTGGAACATATCAAAGAAGATTTTATTTTCAACGAACGTGTGGCGCAGGTTTTTGATGACATGCTCGACAGATCAGTTCCATTCTATCATGAAGTCATCCTTTCCATTGCAAAAATCTTACAGTCCACCTTGCAGAACGGCGAGCATATCATTGACCTGGGTTGTGCAACCGGGGCCACACTACTGCAGCTGAGCAGCCTCCTTGAAGAAAAAGACTTTCATTACACCGGTATTGATAATTCAGCTGCCATGCTGGATAAGGCACGGCTCAAGGCAGAATTATTCTCCAAGCAGGAGCGTCTGCAATTCCTTCTGGGTGATATCATGAATGTGGATCAGCCTTCTGCTTCCGCTTTTATCCTCAACTATACGCTGCAATTTATCCGTCCCCTGAACAGGGAAAAATTCCTGACCCGTTTATTCACAAACCTTCGCCCAGGTGGAATCTGCATAATGAGTGAAAAAATCATCTCTCACCATCCGGGACTGAATAGAAAATATATAGATATCTATCATCAGTTCAAAAAAGAACGGGGCTATTCTGAACTGGAGATTGCCAAAAAAAGGGAAGCTCTTGAAAATATACTCATTCCCTGTTCCCTTGAAGAAAACAGAGCCATGCTGCAATCTGCGGGATTCACAGAAGTTGAGCCCTTCTTTCAATGGTTTAATTTTGTATCATTTCTTGCCGTCAAACCGCTTTCCTGATTTTTTAATCTGTTATGAATTATATTGACCAGCTTCCGGCGTCCGTACACCATGATGAAATCATCTCCATCCACGAAGAGAAAAAAAGATGGGTGGAACAAGACAAAAAAGGCTTCTTGCGCTATCGCGTTCCCTGTGATGCTCTTGGGGAGTTTCCTGCTGAAAATGTGGACTTTACCGGAGACAGTGTTCAAATAGGTAGTGGCAATGAAATTTCAGCGCCAGATCAACAAATTGTTGAATCGCACCTGCGCTCTTTCATGCCCTGGCGCAAAGGACCGTTCTCCATTTTTGGAATAGATGTCGACTCTGAATGGCAGAGCCAGCGCAAATGGCAGCGACTAATTCCAAAATTACCGGATCTAAGTGACAAACTGATCGGCGACATCGGCTGCAGCAACGGTTACTACATGTTCCGCATGCTGCCCTTTAAACCAAAACTCATCATCGGTTTCGAGCCATCTGTTCAGCACTATTACTGTTTCAAAGGGTTGAATAACATGGCACAGCAGACAAACATGCACATAGACCTGCTGGGCGTGGAACACCTGTCCCTTTTCCCAGAATGCTTTGATGTTCTTTTTTTGATGGGGATCATATACCATCGAAGTTCACCGGTTGATACCCTGCGTACAGTATTTTCCTCGCTGCAAAGCGGAGGAACACTCATTCTCGAATCCCAGGCCATTCCCGGTGAAGAGCCCATAGCTCTTTTCCCGGAAAAAACCTATGCCAAAGTTCCCGGCACCTACTTTGTGCCCACTGCCAGTTGCCTTGAAAACTGGCTTCTCCGTGCCGGATTCTCAGATGTTGAAATTTTCTACCAGCACCCCATGTCCAGCCAGGAACAACGGCGTACCAGCTGGATGGAATTTGAATCCTACTCCGACTTCATCGACCAGCAGAATCCGGAAAAAACAGTGGAAGGTTATCCCGCACCTGATCGTGTATTTCTGATTGGTCGGAAAAAATAGGCTTACCCTCCAGCTTTTCTTGCCTTTGGTCGCAAGTATGGTAAACTTGAGGAAAAATTACCTGATGGCATCGTAAAATTTCTTCACCTGCCTGGTTGCTGTTTTTTTACCCGGCCATCAGCTTTTTTTACAAGCTTGTCATTTGATCGATTTTCAATAAACAGGAGCGCATGATGGATCAGAAAATTTGTACACTTTACAGTGGCGGCCTCAAAGGTGCCGAGGCAACCTTTGGTGAAGCAGCAGAAAAACACGGTATCAAAGAGATTATTTACACCTTTGAAGGCCACAAACTCAATCGCAACAAAAATTCTGTCATCCTCTCCAAAAATGAACTGGAACGTGGAGATATCTCCATGGAGCTCGCATCGCGCATGCTCAACCGAACATATTATGAGACAGAAAAAATCCGCAAGGTCCTGCAGACAATCTTTCACATGGTCAACAGCGGCCATCAGGTTTTTGTTGTTGGCTCAATCATGGAAGACGACTCGGTAAAAGGTGGAACCGGCTGGGCTGTGGAGCTTGCTAAACTTTTCAATCGTCCACTCCATGTTTTTGACCAGCCCAAAAAGCAATGGTTTACCTGGACAGGCAGTGGATGGAAAGAAGACACTCCTCTCATCGAATACGACACCTTTGTGGGTTCAGGAACCCGTTACCTAAATGATGCCGGCCGGGATGCCATTGAAAAACTTTTCAACGATTCATGTTCTGCGTCAAAAGCTGAAGAGAAATAATCATGCCCTCAGACTGCCTTTTTTGTAAAATTGCCGCCGGAGATATACCTGCTGAAAAACTCTACGAAGATGATGAGATGCTTGCTTTTCGTGACATCTCACCACAGGCTCCTGTCCATTTTCTGGTTATCCCCAAAAAGCATATCCAGGATCCGACAGGAGTCGGCCCTGATGACGAGGACCTGATCGGCCGCTTGATGAGAACCGGTGCAAAAGTAGCAAAAGAGAATGGAATTTCAGATTTCCGCCTGGTTTTTAACAATGGAGCCGGAGCCGGTCAGACTGTTTTCCATCTCCACATGCATGTACTGGGCGGAAGATCGCTTGGCTGGCCTCCAGGTTAAACGCCGGAGGCTCGGACCAGGAGACAAACAGCAACAAATTCAAACAGCTGTTCACGCTTTATTCTTCTTCTCCTCTAATTCATCCCATCGTTCGTAAAGCTGCTCGACCTGCAGCTTTACCTGTTCCAAATCTGCCCACACAGATTCCAGCTGCCTGGGGTCAGCGACAGTTTCCGGTGCATCCATCAAGGATTGCAGACGTTCCTGTTCCTGCTCGCCCTCCATTATTTTCCCTTCAATCTGATCATACTCCCGCTGATCCATGTAGGAGAGCTTTCCAGCCTTTTTCTGTTTTTCCTTTTCCGGTGTACCACTCTCCGTTGAAAGGGCCGCAGATTCTTTTTTTGCAGCAAGCCTGCCAAGATCGGCCAGCCACTGTTCATAATCAGCATAAAAGGCCACCCCGCCAATGCCATCAAAACCGATGACCTGTTCACAAACAGAATCAAGCAGGAAACGGTCATGGGTCACCAGCACCAGTGCACCCGGAAAACCAAGCAGACTCTCTTCCAGTACATCAAGAGATGGGATATCGAGATCATTGGTTGGTTCATCAAGAAGCAGGATGTCCGCGGGCTGGCGCATGAGTTCCGCTATCAGAATACGGGCCTGCTCACCACCGGAGAGCTGTCCCACCGGGGTTTCAAGCTGATCAGGCCTGAAAAGAAAACGCTGAGCCCAGGAAACAACATGCAGGGATTGCTCTCTGAACATGATGGAATCGCCATCAGGTGCCAGAGCCCGACGTAAGGTAAGAGCAGGATTGATGGTTTCACGTTTTTGATCAAAGCTCACAATTCGCACATCCGGTGCTGTTCGAATGACTCCGCTGTCCGGCTTAAAGCCGTCAGCTGCAGTACTTGCGGCAATTATCTGCATGAGGGTTGATTTGCCACAACCATTTTTACCGAGTAGTCCCAACCTGGTTCCCGGGGACAGCACAATATCCAGATCAGAAAAAAGAACTTTACCGTCATAACTTTTGCTCAGTCCCTCTGCATCAAACAGTTTTTTGGTTTTTCTGCCAGTGGAATCAAAATCAATCCGCACCTGCTTCGTTGCTCTATTTCGATTTTTCACCTCACTCAAATGAGTCTGCAGCTTGTGGGCTTCATCAATTCTATAGCGTGCTTTGGTAGCTCTGGCTTTGGGACCACGACTGAGCCATTCCGACTCACGACGCATCTTATTTGCCAGCCGGTCTTCCAGTTGCTGTTGCTGTTGTAAAAAGTCAGCCCTATCCTGTAAGAACCTGGAATAGCCGCCATCAACCTGCAATGAACCTTCAGGGTAAACAGCAGAAAGTTCAATCACACGATTTGCACTGTTCTCGAGAAAACGCCGGTCATGACTAACCATCAGGAATGCGTCCGGACTTTTAGGCAGAGCACCTGACAACATTTTCTCCAGCCAGATCACGCCCTCAATATCAAGATGATTTGTGGGTTCATCCATAACCAGAATATCCGGATGCACAACAAAACTACGACAGATGGCCAGCCTTTTGCGCCAGCCGCCGGAAAGCAGTTCAACAGCAACGGAGGTGTCGGGAAACTCAGCCCTGGACAGCAGGGCCTGCACCCTGTTGTAGCGTTCAACTTCATCCAGCCCTGAAGAGTCAAGTGCAGCTGCAAGATTTTCCTCCACGCTGGCCTGTTCCAGAAAGACATCTGCCTGGGCCAGATAGGCAGTTTTGATATGTTTCCGACTGACAACTTTACCCTCGTCCGGTTCAATACGATCACAGAGAATTTTCAGAAGGGTTGATTTACCGCTGCCGTTGGGGCCGATGAGACCGATACGGTCCCCATTATGAATAACAAGATTGATATTCTCAAAAAGACGTTGAGCACCAAACGATTTGCCCAAAGCCTGACAAGTTAGAAGATGAGACATAAATTTTTCTCAAATAGCAGATAATAAAAAAACAGTAGTGAAGAGAACGGCCAGACGCCCGTTTTCTGTTGAAATTTATACATTCTATGAGTATAACATTTTGACATTGAGTCAGGAGTAGATTAAGAGCATTTTACTGATATCATACCCGCCAGACACTTTGCATATACATTAATCAGAATCAAATCGCAATGGATGACCAGTTTCATATTATCATCGCCGGTGATGAACGAAAATCCCGCAGCTTCCTTCTTACCAGACGTAAGCTGCAACTGGCCTGTGTAACCATACTTTCTATCTTTATTGCAATTGGTTTTTTCAGCAGCAATGTATTTTATTCCTTTTTCCCAGATACCACAATCACCAGCCAGATAACACGGCTGACCAATCAACTGCGCGAAAGCAAAGTATCAAAAGATGAACTGACCATGCAGGTACAGGAACTCCAGCAGCTGAACAGGAAACAGGCAGGAGCGTTCCAACGAGAAAAAGCCACTCTTCTCAACACGGCAGTCACAGAACTCGAAGAACGCAGTACTATAATTGAACGAATTATAGGTAATCTTGGTGTTGACGTTAAAGATGTCCCAAAAAATAATGAAAATTCAGGTGGACCTTTTCTGGTTCCCCCGGAAAACAACAACAAAGAACTTCTTTTCCGTTCCGATAAATACCTGGAGGCCATAGCCTCTCTCCCTCTGGGGCGCCCTGTGCCGGGTCTGGTAACCTCCAGGTTTGGTCATCGTACAGATCCTGTTAATGGACGAAAAGGATTCCATACCGGTGTTGACATGCGCGGTAAAAGTGGTCAGAAAATCAGGGCCACTGCCGATGGAGTTGTCACAAAAGCTTTTGTTAATGGAAGTTATGGCCGCTTCGTGGAGATTCGTCACGGCAACGGCTACACCACCAAATTTGCTCATATGAAAAAAATCCTCGTTAAACGCGGAGACAGGGTAAAACGGGGACAGCCAATCGGCACAGTGGGCAGCAGTGGACGATCTACAGGTCCTCACCTTCATTATGAAGTCTGTCTCGGCAATAAACCAATCAACCCAAGCAAATTTATGCGGGTCGATAAGCTTACCCGCCCATCTCTTGTCATAAAACCAAGAAAAAAAATCAAGTATCAGCTGGTTGCTAAAGCTCCAAGTCTTTCCAGCGCCATACAGGAGAACTGACATGGCTATTTTCAGTAAGAAAGACAGCTTTGAGCAGGAGAGCGAGAAAGCTGAGAGAGAAGTAATTTCTTCCATCATTGATGCAAAAATGACAATGAAGGGCGATCTTCTCTTTGAAGGAAAAGCCAGAATCGACGGCACTGTTGAGGGAGATATAAAAGGAGAACACCTCATCCTCAGTGAAGTTGGGAAAATACATGGCAATGTCCAGGTATCCACCCTTGTCTGCCACGGAACTCTGGAGGGCAACATTACAGCCAGTCTGGTAACAGCTCGAAAAACATGCAGGATCTATGGGCTTATTGAGAGCACTAACCTCAGCGTAGAACCCGGTGCCGAGCTTAGTGGTGAAGTGAAAGTTTCCGCCAGAGAAATTCGTCAGGCAGAACAAAAAGCCACTGTTCCAGACAATACTGAAGAAACCGTTAAAGACTGATCATTAATTTTCCATGCAGCCAAGCGACCTGCCAGCACCAGTCAATCGAATTGTCTGCCCGGAATGCGGCAATGACAAAGAGTTTTACGAGATTGCAGAAAATGCCGTTATCACCACGAATTATACCCAAAACGAAGATGGCAGTTTCACACCGGAAGAAGACAATTCCCAGATACTGGGTGAGATAAAACTGATCTGCGGCCAGTGCGGCAAAGATCTCTCCATATTCCACCAGCGCTTTTCGGAAATGCTCTTTTGACCAGAAAGCCCCGTATTATTCATAAGAACAGTGAACTACCAGCATCACTGGACAACCTCCATGCAGGAGATATTATTACCTGCCGTCTACGCCTGAAATATGGCGAGGAACACCTGCTTCTTGATCTGGTTGAGCGCGGCATAAAGCTTATACCGTCGGCAATATCACAGCTCGCCAGTCGCAGTAAAACATTTCAGGCCCGCCTGCTTTCTCCCTTAATGATTCCCCATACTGTAGTAATTTATGATATCCATGGATTACTTGAAACAGTTTCCCACTATGGGCATCATGATATAGAAAAAGTCGTCCTAAAGCATGATCGCAAAAATGCAGGGCTTGGCATCCATCTTTTCAGAGATATTGAGGATGTTTACACCCAGGCAGCAAATAACGTTCTGCCCTTCCCTTTTGTTCTCCAACCTTTTATCGCAAACAGTCGTGATGTACGGGTTATTATTCTTGGCGACTATATCGAGGCATATGAGAGAAACAATCCTGATAATTTCCGGAATAATCTTCACTGCGGTGGAGCCGTTCAACCCTTCACACTCAACAATCGCCAACTGGCCTTGTGCAGAAAGGCTATGGATAGAGGATCCTTCCCTTATGCACATCTGGATCTGATGATCACTGATGCAGACGAAACATATCTTGCAGAAATCAATTTACGGGGAGGACTTCGCGGGGCTGCCATTGATACCAGCAGCTACAAAAAGAGAGTTCAATCAGTGGAAGCGAAAATACTCAAGAAAATATTTTAGTGCCTTACTCCATATAAGCTGCAATACAAACACGCTTATATGGATTTATTTTCAAATCAGAACGTTACAAATACCCACAAGCAGGCACTCATGATCCCTTCCTGGGTGTTAGGAACTCTTGAGAAACTAAAGCGATCAACAATTGCAGTGAAAACAAAAAAAAGGCGTTATCCTTAAACAGGATAACGCCTTTTTCGACTTAGAAAACCTTAAACAGTTATAACTTATACACAACCGGTAGGTTTTGGAAGACCAGCCATTTTACAGGCTCCTTTACCAGGTCCTGATGGGAACAGCTCATAGATTCTTTTCAGTGGAAAACCGGTGGTTTTGGAGAGAATACGTACCATTGGAGCAATACCGTTTTTCTTATAGTACTCACGAAGAGCGTCAATCACTTTCTGATGCTCATCGGTAAGCTCTGCAATACCCTCAACACCTTTTACGTAATCGATCCAGTCATCGTTCATGTCTTCCATACCATTGAGCAGGAATCCGTCTTCATCACAGTTATAGCTATTACCATTGTGTTCTATTGTAGGCATTTTTACCCTCCTTGAAAATATTGTTTAGTGGTTTTCACCGTTTCGTTTCTAAAGCAATGACAGCCTAATTACTATAGACCAATCAGTTTGTCAAGTGCATGAATGATCATTTCTCCCCACTTCATAGGCCAGCATAACACTATGAAAATGTGACTATTTCTTTCACCCAACAAGGGCTTCTTAATGAAATGCTTACGTTTTATCAGGGATTCAGTAATATACAGATTAATACGCCATTTTTTCTGGTTTTTAAATGCACCAAAAGGATAAAAGTCATGAAAAAAAACAAATTACAAACAAAAACAGGTACAAACCGTTGTGAACACCGTTTTTTCTTGCACTGCCTTAACAGAAGAAGTAAATTTTTTCAATTCTACACGGCTGGATTCATTTTCCTGTCTATTCTGATTTTTTTGGAAGGATACCTCTGCAAAGGGCCCCAATAAAAACAAACCGAGTTCAGCTAAATTTAGCGCAATTCATTCCACGGAAATAGAGAACCTGATATGTTACAAATTTTTCGCGACAAATCTCAATCTACATTTATTCAAGCAATCGTTCTGGTCATCGTCCTTGTTTTTGTCTTCTGGGGAGTGGGGGCAAACATGATGGACAGCCGCGATTCTGCCATTATTGTAAATGGCGAGGAAATCAGCTATCAGGAATACCAGCGTGTCTACGAGCAGATTCTTTCATCATTCCGGCAGCAGTTTGGCGGTTCAGTCCCTAAAGAGCTCCTGGAAAGCCTTGGTATCTCCAGTCAGGCAAAAAACCAGCTCATCCAGCAGGCACTTCTTCGGCAGGGTGCCGCTGCCATGGGCCTGCTCGTTTCAGCCCCGGAGGTTCAAAAAAACATTCAGGAAATGCCACAGTTCCAGGAAAATGAAACCTTCAATATCGAAAAGTACAAGGCAATCCTTGCTGCTAAACGCCGCACACCTCATAAATACGAGAACGCCATGCGTGTTGATATGCTCTCCACCAGGGCTGTCAAATCCATAGGTAATTTTGCAACTACAGTAACTGATGCTGAGATTAACGATGTTTTTCAACAAGTAAAAGAAAGCATCAAGCTACACTTTACCAAAATCAATCCAGCCACCTTTACAGAGCAAGTAACGATTGAAGAAGAAAAACTTGCAGCCTGGTTTAATGAAAATAAAGAGAACTATAAAACCGAGCCACAGATCAAACTTAAATTTCTTTCATTTCCATATGCAGCCGAAGCTGGAGAAAAAGATTCTGTTAACGAAACAACACGATCTGCTGTATTCCAAAAGGCCAATGAAGCTTATGAAAACATTATTTCCGCCGGAAGCCTGCAGGAATATGCAAGACTTCACCCTGATGCCACTATTCTTGAAACGGATCTCTTTTCCCGTTTAACTCCTCCTGACAACATAGACAAAGCGCCAGCTGTCCAGAATAAAGCATTCTCATTGAAAGAACACGAACTTAGCTCACTTATTGAATCTCCCAATGGATATTCCATACTCTATGCCGAAGCGATCCAGCCGCCAGTGATACCAGCTATTGACACTGTTCGTGATAAAGTGACAGACGACTATAAAGCAGCACATGCCAAAACCCTGGCACGTGAAAAGAGTGAAGAAATTCTGGCGAAGCTGAAAAGCGGAACATCATTTGCCGAGATTGCAGACTCAAACAATTTAAAATTGCAGGAAGCAACACTTTCAAGAAGCTCTTCCGCCGCCGACATCAACAATTTCCCCACCAGTCTTCTCGTGGACGTCTTTTCGCTGAACAGCAGCAAGCCGTTCCCGGATGAACCGGCTACAGTCGGAGAAGATATTTACCTCTACCAATTTGCTGAAAGGCAATTACCTGACCCGGCAAGTATGACAGACGAAGAAAAAGAGAGATATCGAAGTGCAATTCTCAGTAAAAAACAGGAACGCCTGCTTGTTGCCTGGATTCGTCATCAGGAGAAAAATGCCGAAATATTCAGCAGTAAAAACATTCAGTAAATAGGGGCTGGATGGTTAGTTTATCTTATTCCTGAATTCGTGAGCGTGCGCCGGTGATTATCCTGGATATGACACAATGCTTTACTTGTTACGTCAAATCAACAAATTGGCCTCGAAAAAATTACACAGCAGTCACGGATTCAGGTTATTTTTCAACATGATTCTCCGAATACCTTCATGAGAAAATTTCAATCCATGATCTTCTTTCATCTTTCTTGCAATATCACGGTATGACCAGCGATCCTCTTTCATATTGAGCATCTGATCTATTATAATCTGCTGTTCTTCATTTTTCTCCAGGTATCCATGATCATTTACCTGAAATCCAAAAGGAACAGGGCCCCCAAGATATTTCCCTGCTTTCTTCTGGCGAGCCTTGCCAGCTCGAATTGCAGCAGAATGACGGCCACTTTCCATTTTTGTTAATAAAGCTTCACACACACTGCGTACGGTAGCCGCTATCCCTTGAGAAACAACAAGTTTCCTTTCAGTTTCCTGAATAATATCTCCATCAAGATCTACACAATAAAAAGATACTTTTTTATCTCTCAACATCTGTATTAATCGCAGTGCCTCAGGCGGAGTTCCCAAAACCCACCTGGCTCTGGCGGTAAACACCGTATCGCTTTCCTGTACATTTTCCAGAAGGCGCCTCCCTTCGTCTCTTTCCATAAATGGGGTAGCAGGAGAATACGACTGTTCCACCAGCAACTCATCAAACTGCAATCCCAGACCTCCGGCATATGTTTCCAACATCTCCTGCTGCACTGGAAGAGAAATGAGTTCATCACGATTCGTATCAAGAAAGACATAGCCAATTGTTGTCATAACCTGCTCCTGTTATATATCCGTATCAATTGAATTGAATGCTCAAAACAGTAGACGCCAGAGGAAAACACTGCGAGCATCGTCAAAAAATCATTGCATGGTTGCCATAACGACAACAATAATAAATGAATATTAGTCAAAATGGCAATATTTCTTTTGTTAATTGACACTCTTTTTCCCAAGATATATATCCTTTCAGGATATGCTTTTTTTTATTTGCCAGACATGATATAATGTATAATTCATTTCCGCCTGTTGTCACAGGTCCATGGTTTATCTCTTTCGGGGGTTAGGCCACAAACTGCAGCATCACAAATACATAACATGCCAGACCCTAGTATCGACCTACTCCAGCTTTACGACAAACTCACCCCATTTGAGCGGACCCTTCTTCAATTCCAATCGATTGTTTATGAACCAGCGCACTCGACACTCATTGTCAACTGCCTCCGTAAACTCGATATTCGGAGCCCGCGTGGCAACAGGCCAACTGCTGCCAACCTGAATCACTATTTCACAAAGTTTCAGGAAACCGGGCTGCTTACAGAAGAACGGCAATGCGCACCGCAACTTGTGGAAAAGCTGAGTCGTATTGCTGTGCAGGAAGGAAACTTCACAACTTACGCTAAAGTTATCCGCAAGGAGGCACCTGTCTCTTACTACTATGGTAAGTGGACAACCCGTTGCTGGCGCGCCATGCGTGAAATGCGTATCGGTATCTACACGCAGGACTTTGACCTGATTGATGACGCATTGGAATTCCTAGCAGGGCAATGCCGGGATATTCTCTCTCCCCTTCCACCAACTGTTCAGATCACGACAACACCTTTTGATTCTTCCTGGTTTAGAAGTCTTGCGCCTTCGTTCCAGTTTTTCCTGCTCGACAAGATTTTCCGATACGAGCTGGCAACCCTGCACGCCTATCCGGAAATTCACACCTATCTCCAGGAAGAAACAGGACTCGAAGGACTGAGCAGTGACGAAAAGCTCCCCTTTCAACGCCTCCTCTATTCACAATATATTTTCAGGGGAAAACTCACTGAGGCCAAAACACTCATTGAAGAGAACATTGACAGTTTTACCGGCACAGGTGCCGCCGGAACACTGGCTTTTCTCTCAGGACAGACCGAAACCACGACAAAATTATTTGAACATGACCTTGATTATCTCCGCAACCTGAGCGGAAGTGACAATGCAGCCTTTTTTGGTCCCAATGGTCTTTTCCATGCACTTGCCACTTTGCAAAACGATCAATCTGACCAAGAACAGAAGGTTGCACACCAGATAGGCATCGCCCTTTCTCTTTTCACTGACAGTATGGAGGAAAAAGCGTATCAGGTTCTTGCCACTTTTCTTCAGGTAAGAAACAACATAGCACTTCCCGGGGAAGAGATGAGTTTTCATAAGGATGATGAGCCTCACAGCCTCACAATCCTTTTCACAGCTCTCTCACAGTATTGGCTTAACTCCAGCTTACAGCCCGAAGTCAGACGACACGTAGAATCTTTATTCAAGCAGGCTGTGGACAATGATTTCCATTTCTTTTCCCTGAATCTGGCTGCAATTCTGGCTGGTTTGGGCATTGAGGAAGAAAAACACAAGCTGCTTGTTGAACGTCTCACAGAGGAAACCGGGCTTACTCCTCTCATTCAAATCATTCAATCTGAAGAGCCCTGGAAACGCCACTTGCAGGCGCTTATCCAGGTCACTTCATCACCGCAGGAATCAAGCAGCTCCCACTCTGAGCGACTCATCTGGATGGTTGATTATAATAATGGGAAAATTCAGATCAGTCCCAAAGAGCAGAAACGAAATCATGCAGAAAAATGGAGCAAGGGCAGACCAATATCATTGTCACGTCTTTATTCCGGTAAACTAACCTATCTGACTGTTCAGGACAGAAAAATATCTGCCTGTATCCAAAAACATATTAACCCGGATACGCATGGTATCAGTTATCATTTTGACATGGATAAAGCCCTGCCCGCCATGATCAACCATCCCCTGCTCTTCTTCTCCAAGTCTCCTGCAACACCAGTTGAATTTGTCAGCGGAGAACCGGAACTGCTGGTCGAAGAACGGGGTTCACAGCTTCACATCTGTTTTGCACAGGAAGTAACAGATGCAAACATAACCATATTTCAAGAAACACCCACTCGTTATAAAATAATTGAAATTAACGATAACCACCGCAGGATTGCCCAGATTACCGGCAAAAACGGACTGATTGTCCCCATAGACGCCAGTGAACAGGTGCTCACGGCCATTGGAAATATTTCTTCCTTCATGACCGTTCATTCTGCCATCGCTGCTGATGCTGCAACCGGTATCCAGTCAAATATTGAACAGGTTGAAGCGGATCCGACGATATACATGCACTTGCTCCCCTACGGAGGAGGTTTTAGACTTGAGATGTTTGTCAAACCTTTTGTTGACGGTGGTCATTATCTCAAACCGGGTCAGGGTGTTGAAAATATTATTGCAGAAGTTCGTGGCAGACGGCTGCAGACGAAGCGCAACCTGGGCCTTGAAGAACATCTGGCGCGTGAAGTCGAAGAATCATGCCCGATCCTTGACCTTGCCATCGACCTTGAGCAGGAGCAGGACCGAGAATGGCATCTTCAGGACCCTGATGATTGCCTGCAGGCATTACAGGAATTACAGGCCATTCAGGATCAGGTCATTATCGAGTGGCCGGAAGGTGAGAAACTGAACATTACCCACCAGGCATCTTTAAAAAATCTCAATCTGAAAGTCAGGACCAATCAGCAAAACTGGTTTGCGCTCTCCGGAGAACTCAAACTTGACCAGGACACTGTTATTGACCTGCGGGAACTGCTTGCAAAAGTTAAAACTTCCCATGGCCACTTCATACAGATCAAAGAAGGGCAATTCCTGGCACTTACGCAGGAATTCAAAAAGAAACTGGAGGAAATCAATCTCTACTCAGAGGGAATGAATGAGGCCACAGACGGCGAAGTACTAATCCATCACCTGGCGGCCATCCCTCTGGAAGAACTTGTCGAGCAGGCAAAAGCCGTTGTTGACAACGGCTGGAAAGAACAGATCAAACGTATTCATGAAAGCCAGACATTCCGTCCGGAACTGCCCTCAACACTCCGCGCCGAATTACGCGACTATCAGGTCGAAGGATATAACTGGCTGTCCCGTCTGGCTCACTGGGGTGTTGGCGGCTGCCTTGCTGATGATATGGGACTCGGCAAAACCCTGCAGGCACTGGCTGCTATCCTCTCAAAAGCCACTGACGGCCCATCGCTGGTAATTGCTCCAACTTCTGTCTCAAATAACTGGCAATCTGAGGCCGTTCGATTCACCCCAACGCTCAACATCAAGACCCTTACCGGTAAAAACAGGGCACAGATCATTGCGAATCTCGGTGAATTTGACCTGTTGATAACCACATACACTTTACTGCAGCAAGAGAATGAACTTCTCTCTGCGGTCAACTGGCAGACCATTATTCTTGATGAAGCCCAGGCAATCAAAAATGCAGCGACCAAACGATCCAAGGCTGCCATGGCACTAAAGGCTCGCTTCAAACTTATTACGACCGGAACTCCAATCGAAAACCACCTTGGTGAACTCTGGAACCTCTTTCATTTTATTAATCCAGGTCTTTTGGGTACCCTGAACCGCTTTAACGAGCGATTTGCCATTCCCATTGAACGGTATCACAATCGTGATGCCCGGCTCAAACTCAAAAAACTGATTCGTCCCTTTATTCTTCGCCGTATAAAATCACAGGTCCTGGAAGAGCTTCCCCCACGTACCGAGATCACTCTGGAAGTTGAAATGAGCGAAGAAGAAAAGCTCTTCTATGAAGCTCTCAGGCAAAATGCCCTGGAAGTTCTGGAAAGCAACCGGGAGAAAAAGACCAGACATCTCCAGATTCTCACTGAAATCATGAAACTCCGTCAGGCCTGCTGTAATCCGAAGCTCATTACGGCAAACACCAGTATTGAAAGCGCGAAACTCAAGGTTTTTGCATCTGTTGTTGAAGAACTGCTGGCCGGTGGTCATAAAGCTCTTATCTTCAGCCAGTTTATCGGCCATCTTTCCATCCTGCGGGAGCACCTTGATAAAGCAGGAATCCATTATCGTTATCTGGATGGAGCCACAAGCAGTGCGCGCCGCAAGCAGGAAGTTGACAGGTTTCAATCAGGCGAAGGAGATCTCTTTCTCATCAGTCTCAAAGCCGGTGGCCTCGGGCTGAACCTCACTGCAGCGGATTATGTTATCCATATGGATCCCTGGTGGAACCCGGCTGTTGAAGATCAGGCCTCGGACAGGGCACATCGAATTGGTCAGACCAGACCGGTAACCATTTACAGACTGGTCTGTAAAAATACCATTGAAGAGAAGATCGTTAAACTGCATCAGGAAAAACGTGACCTGGCAGGAAGCCTGCTTGAAGGATCAGACATGAGCGCCAAGATGACCAGCGAAGATCTACTGGATCTGATTAGGGGAAAATAGGCGGAAGAGCCATCCAGCGTAAAAAAAAACAACTCGAATTGTTGTCATTTACCGGCCGGTGTTGAAGAGATCCTTCCTTCAAAAACTGCCGGTAAGCTGCCTACCCTACCTGACAAAAAACTACTTGGAGTAGTGATCCACAATAGCATGTACCATGTCCGGAATAGTATAAGATTCCGGCTGCACATCTACCTTAAGGCCATTGTCAGTTACCGTTTTTGCCGTAATTGGCCCAATTGCTGCAATTCTGACTTCATGCATGAATCTTTTCAGTTCCGAATTGCTTT
>DQTH01000194.1 GCA_015662865.1 Desulfocapsa sulfexigens | reverse complement strand
ATGTTGAAAAGTCAGCATCGCCGAGAAAATACCACGCAAATCCGGGAAGCACTGCAATACACATTACAACCGGAACAAAATAAAGACTGATCCGATCCGCCATTCCGGCAATTGGAGCTTTTGAGCCTTGAGCTTCCTGGACAAGCCGGACAATACGGGAAAGCATAGTATCCTGTCCAACCTGCTGTGCCTTAACATGCAATACCCCACTGTTGTTCAAGGTACCGCCTATAACAATATCACCCTCCTGTTTGGAAACAGGAAGGCTCTCACCTGTCAGCATGGACTCATCAAGCACACTGTGGCCCTGAATAATCTGACCATCAACAGGTATTCTGTCACCCGGCCGAACAAGGAGAATATCATTCTCCACAATCTCTTCTGCAGGGATACTTTTCTGTTCCTGTTCATCTCCGACCAGTAACGTCGCGGTTTCAGGAGTAAGCTGCATAAGTTTAGCGATGGCATCAGAGGTGTGTGATTTTGAACGGGTCTCCATGTATTTGCCAAGAGACACCAGAGCAATCAAAACACCAGCGGACTCAAAATAGAGGTCCATGACTTTCATGTGCACATCAATGCCCAAAAGAATTTCAATCAGATTCCATGTGGAATAAACAAATGCGGCTCCCGTTCCAACAGCTATCAGGGAATCCATGTTGGGAACACCACGGATCAGAGCAGGAATGCCGTTCAGATAAAAATTCCTGCCAAGAAACATTATGATCATTACCAGGAAAAACTGGATAAGAGCAAAACCAGCGGGATTCAGGTGGGGACTGATGAATTCCGGCAGAGGAAGGCCGACCATCTCCCCCATGGAAATAGTAAAAAGAGGGATAGCCAGAAGCATGGAGAAAATGAGCGTTTTTTTCATGGCCGCGAGATTTGCCACAGTTTCCGCTCTTTTTTTCTCAAAAAGATCCTGCTGCACACTCACTGGTTTTGCTTCAAATCCCAAACCGCTGATTACTTCACGTATTTTTCGCTGGCTGATCGTATCTTTATCATATACAACGGTCCCAGTTTCATTGGCTAGATTCACAGTAACTGAGGTCACACCAGGTTCACTGGAAAGCACTTTTTCTATACGAGTGGAACAGGCTGCACAGTGCATACCACTAAGCTCGAGATCAAGACGAGTAATATTGTCATTCTCTTCCTGGATGAGTTCGAAACCAAGACCTTTCACCCGGCCTGCAATCTCTTCAAAACTTTGTTCATTTTCATCCCATGAAAGTTCCATGGTTTCTGCTGCCAGATTTACGGAGGCTTTTGCTACACCATCCATTGTTCCGACAACTTTTTCGATCCGGCTGGAGCAGGCAGCACAGTGCATGCCTTTGACAGCTAACTTCAATTCATTCATTTAGACTTTGCCTCAGTACTATTATTTACCCTTGAAATTCATTCAGTAATGAATATTTTCCTTAAGCAATAACATTAATTCAACTAAGGAGAAAAACAATGGCAACAATATCAATTAAGGGCATGAGTTGCCCACACTGCGTGGCATCAACAAAAAAAGCTTTGGAAGAAATTCCCGGGATATCAAATGTGGAAGTTAATCTTGAAAAAGCTGAAGCTACTTATGATGGAGATGTGGATGTGAATGTAATCAAAGATGCGATTACAAAAATTGGATTTGAGGTTATTTAGTACCTTCCAGAATACTTTCTTGTTTTTTCAAACAAAACATTCTGTAAGGTACCCAGCCCCCCTCGTGGGGTGCTAGTAACAATATCGCTCTTACCAAACCTTTCAAAAACCAAATCTTTGTTTCCTTGCCCGTGACAGGGAAGCAAAGACTCAATTGTTACCACCAAACACGATCTCTCTTTTTAGTCCATGCAAATCCGCCAAAACTATTAAAACTTTTCACAAAAACAAAATAACTATCAATTTTTTTTCTTCTAATCGGCTAAAAAATAATTGAACAAATCTGTATCAAGTGTTTTTGCTCAGTAAAAACGAAGCAGACATTCAAACCAGAAAACCAAAACTAGCATGGAACGGTTTATGCATGAACTATGCACACGTTTTCAATATTTCTTACTACATCTATTCAAGAGCTGACTCATGTACATTAAGCGCTGTAAGCAGGCATCAAATCACCAAGGATTCTCGTTAGTAGAACTAGCCGTTACTCTCAGTATCATCGGAATTTTAGCTACTATTGCTTCTCCTATGTATACATCAGGGCCTGACAAACGACTAAAAGCCGCTGCCCGAACTTTATGGGCAGATATTCGTTTTGTACGCATGGAAGCTGTAAAAAGAAGAACTGATATAGGTATCCAATTCACCCCTGGAGTCTTTGCAACAGGAGGCCAGGTTGGCAGCTATACTATATTCTTAGACAATGGGTTTAACGGAGGAGCTGCAATCAACCCAGCTCAAGTGGGCGATGGTATAATGAATGCGCAGGAAGGAACAACCCCTCTTAAGGTTGTCAATATGCCACGGGATGTTTCTCTTATTTCTACTTCTTTCCCCAACAATTCTATCGGGTATAATAGTCGAGCCCTGCCAAACGGAGTCAACAATGGTAATGCTCAAATGCGTAACACGCGCTCTTTCTATAGATTAACTCTCTCCCAGGCCGGGAGTTTTCGTATTGAATCCAGCCAAGACAATGGGGTAACCTGGAATGAAAATTAAAACAAAACACAAAATTACATCCGCGGGGTTTACCCTTGTCGAAATGCTGATTGCCCTTACAGTTGGGGCAATTGTTCTCACAGGCTTAGCTGTTACTTTTACCAAACAGAGCGACACTAAACTCATTCAGGAGGATGTCACGGAATTATTACAAAATGGCCGGGTTGTACGAGCACTTATCGCCGATGATATTCGTATGGCTGGGTATTATGGCCCCAATGGCCCTGCACCCAATGACCTTGCTCTTTATCCGTTTCCGAACAGAAATGCCGCCAACCCAACACCAGGTGGTCTCCAGCCAAATTCATTGACTGTACGATATTTTGAAGATAATCCAATGGGCGGAGCAATCGCAGGAATCAAAACTGTTGGATATGATCTGTACGACAGCGTCATTGATTTGGATACCATTGCAGACAACATGGGGTGGACAAACAGCAATTTGCTCCCTAAACGTCCACTCATCAATGACGTTGATGGCCTTGAGTTTCTTTACACCCTCAACGATGGAACAAGTGCAGTAAACTCCCTTACCACCACCCCAACCCAAGCGCAGATTCCTTTTATCAAGGCTGTGACTGTCACCATGCTTCTACGAGGCAAATTTAATCGCAGCGGAAGTGGTGTAACTGACCTCAACACATACAGAACGCCATTTGGCAGAGTTTGGGGTCCCTTTGATGATGGTTTTAAACGTCGTCTTATCACCTTCACCGTTTCCTGTCGCAACATGGAGTTATAACGTATGCTAAGAAATGAAAATGCTTTCACATTGATTGAAACGCTGATGGCAACAGTTGTCCTTGGTATAGGCATTGTCGGACTTTGGGCAATGCAGATTACGGCAGTTGATAGTAACAGTAAATCCTACTTTGATACCACTGCCATATTTGATGGTACAGAACAAATAGAAATATGGATGGGTCGGAAATACAAACATTCAGACCTAGTTGACACTGATGGCAATGGAACAAATCAAGATAGCAACTGGGATGGTTTAGATGACGTACAAATTGGCGGGGAAAATCCCCTACTCAGTGGCAACTACGGACTCAATAACTACCCCGGCTGCAGTCAAGTAAACCAGACCCTGGTTCCAGGCTGTACAGATCAAGCGGCAGACCACACTCTCACCGCACCAGATGGAACGATTATTTACTGGAATGTTGCCATGGATTATCCGGTTGAATACACGAAGACAATCCGTATTCATATGATTCGCCCCATGGCAGGTAACAATCCAATCACCTTTGAGTACATCAAGGAGGAAGGTATATAATGATTAGCCAGACATTCTTAAAAAAGAATCGGGAACAGGGATTTGTTCTCGTTACGGCCATGGTGTTTCTTCTGGCTCTTACCCTTCTCGGTATTCTTGCAGTCAATAACAGCTCATTCGAGCGTCTTTTAGGTGGAAATGAAAGACTACAAGTGGGTACTTTTTATGAAGCTGATTCAGGTATTGGTGCTGCCATTGGCCTTTTAGGAATGAATATCGAATTAAAAGGATTCACGTCCAATGAAGCAGGTGCCATGCGCGGTATTGGCTTTGATACAGCATACAATGCTACCCCTACATTTTATATGAGCGCCGATACAACCCTTAAAAATTATCAAGCTGCAAAGATCTCTGATCTGAACGGTGATGGCAACATCGACGACACAGATGAAGGAATCTTTTTCGGCCAGAACGCACTTGGCCAAAATGGAACAATATATCGTGACGCATTCTATCCGCGTAACCCTCAACTTGGCAGTGTTCCCGGACAGCTCCCCACGACCAGCCTAAAAATTACTGCCAATGACACCACTTTTTCTGCCGGCACTGCTAT
>DQTH01000164.1 GCA_015662865.1 Desulfocapsa sulfexigens | reverse complement strand
TTGGTAAAAATATTGGCTAAATTTACGGACTGGCTCATGCCAGTAAAATCCATTCAGCTTGTAGCTGGATGACTTATTGAGGAAGCTCTATTTACCTATTTTTATGCTAATTCTGTAAATAATTTTAAGAGATACCCAATGGCAAGGTTAGGCAGTGGCAAGTGAGCAGAAATCAGAGCTTCTTCCTGATAAGGTCAGATTGGACAGTTTCGGTTGAGGGGAGGTATGCTGACTTTTGAAAAAAAATACTAAATCCAGATATGTACAGTATATAGGAAGGTCGACTAGAGGTCTATTTGGTAAAATCAACCTTGGAGATGGAAATATTAATGGTAAGTTTGACCCTACCTATTTTTCAAACAACAAGGACCATCATCCTTGACCATTTGTCAGGATTCCGTAATACAGACTATACCACATTTGTGAAGAAGCGAATGACACTTGAAGGATTTTTTAATATTTTAAAAGGAAAAAAAGGATAAAAATGAGAAAAGTTTAAATTGACCCACCCGAAAATTAAAGCCGATAGACTGGTGGAAGGTGTAAAACACGATGTTAAAAAATACGTTAAACGAGAGCGTAAAAAAAGCACTGCCGAAGGGCGTCGATTATTGGGATTTTGACCAAACCAAAGAGCAGCAGGTAGAGTCATTTTGTATTGAAATTCAAGTAAATCCAGGGCACAGAATGAAAAAATCTGACACCTGATGAATTTGTCAGGTGAGAAAAGAACAGGGGGAGAACAGGTGAACAGTCAGGGTGGAAAATGGGAAGTATTTCCATGGAATTGAAAGAACTTGGAATGGATAGTTGGTTTAAAGACCATGCTCGCGAATCCTGTGCAGCTGAACAACGAATAGCCAGGGTGATGGTGGTTGACAGAGGGCAGTATACTGTTAGATCTGAACATGGAGATGTACCCGCAAAGGCAACACGCAAATTCATGAAAGCGACCACATCATCAATCGATATGGCATGTGTCGGTGATTGGGTTTGTATGGATAACCAGGATTCACAAGAGTATGCAAGCATCCATACTGTTCTGCCAAGGAAATCATTTCTGCGCCGTAAATCAGCAGGAAAGAGTGCCAAGTTACAGATGATCGCAGCCAATATTGATGTGATCTTCATTGTGCAATCGTGTCACTACGATTTTAATGTGAGTAGGCTTGAACGATATCTGGTGATGGCAACTGAAGGCCATGTTGAACCAGTGATTATTCTGACCAAAACGGATCTGGTGAGTACAGATGCGCTGCAACAACTCATCACGGAAATTCATGACGAAGGAATTACCGCCAGGATTATTGCTCTCAGTAATGTAACCGGTGCTGGCTTGAACCAGGTAAAAGAGAGCATGGAAGCGGGAAAAACATACTGTCTTGTTGGTTCATCCGGAGTTGGTAAGAGTACGCTCATTAACCAACTCCGAGGCGATGATACCTTGAGAACCCAGACGGTAAGTGCTTCCGGAGAAGGACGGCATACGACGGTTCGTCGTCAACTTTTCGTTCTTGAGCAGGGTGCTCTGTTAATAGATACCCCAGGAATGCGCGAGCTTGGTATTCTTGCCGTTAACGATGGGATGACTGACAACTTTGATGATATCCATGATCTTGCTTTGCAGTGCCGATTTAGCAATTGCGGCCACGACAATGAACGTGGATGCGCGGTATTGTTTGCAATCAAAGAGGGGGCACTGCAGCTGGAACGCTATCAGAATTATGTAAAGCTCAAGACGGAATCAGAGCGCAATAAACATTTGAATTCTCATAAAGGTAAAAAAAACAGATCATTCTGATATGATATTCATCATGTAAGGAAATGTACGAGTAAATCATGAGGCCTAACGTAACGGTTACCTCACAAAATCTTCGACCCGGAATAACGACTACCCATGAGCAGAAAAGACAAACGACGCCGCTATAGACTTACACTTGAGTATGACGGTACCAATTTCAGCGGCTGGCAGAAACAAAAGGATGCCCGGACTGTGCAGGGGGATGTACTGAAGGGTGCTGTGCGTGTTTTTGGTGAAGTCCCGATGGATCTGCAAGGCTGTGGTCGAACCGATGCAGGAGTTCATGCCCTTGAATATGTGGCCCACCTTGAGGTTGCAGATAATATGGGTCCGCATGAAGTTGCAAGAAAGCTCAATGAAACCCTGCCTAAAGATATCGCCGTAAAGTCTGTTGAGGCGGCGGGCTTACGTTTTCATGCACGTCATAACTGCATAGCCAGAAGCTATGTATATCAGCTCCGTACAGAAAAATCGGCCTTTGGCAAACGTTATGACTGGTGGGTGCAAGCGGAGTTGGATCTGCCTGCTATGCAGCATGCCGGATCGCTGATGACAGGCATGCATGATTTTGCCTCTTTTGCCGAAAAAAAGGAGCTGAAAAAATCAACCAAGGTATTGATTCATAAAGTTGAGGTTTTTACAGAGAAAGAAATTCTCAAGATCCGGGTTGTCGGGTCTCATTTTCTCTGGCATATGGTTAGACGGATGGTTGGGATTATGGTCGAGGTAGGCTGTCACCGCCTAACGGAAGAAAGTGTTAAAAATATGCTCGAAGACCATTCTGATGTTTTACCATCTCATCATACTGCACCAGGTGCTGGCCTGTTTTTCGAGAAAGCCTTCTATGACAGTGAGGGACTGGCTGAATTTTTGAAGGAGTAATTTTTTTACTGGGGTATGCACTTGACTCCAGCGACTACTACATGTAGTGTAGTGGGTTATGGAAGAAAATTTTCCCCGCACGCTTCA
>DQTH01000105.1 GCA_015662865.1 Desulfocapsa sulfexigens | reverse complement strand
TGGAGCCGAAACAGAAAAAGATTGTCATCTGGGCAGGCATCGGGGCGATCTTTCTGGTTCTGGTCGCCACCGGCTATAAATCCTCAAAAACAGATGATTCGGTTGGTTTTTTCGGTCAAAAGAAAACCAGGGAAATACAGCTTGAACCTGACCTGATTCAAAAAACCATGCTCAGGGAACAGCGGCGACAGTTTGACACCATCGTGGAAACTGTTGACAGGATCCAGGATGAGCTGAAGATCATCAGGCAGACGACAAAAGAAAAATCACTTCCCGAAATACCCACTGCCGACCAGGTTGCGGCCAAGGCAGAAACAACAGGTTCTTCGCAGGAAATCAAACAGCCCTGGCCTTTACCTCCTGCCGGATCGACGACTCCAGGCAATCTGCCGCCCCATGCCCAACCGGAAGCCAAAATAATCGGGGAGATCAGTGTTCTCTCCAATCCGGCGGCCGTGGCCGGGGGGATGGATGGCCAAGGAAAAAAAGATAAAAAAAAAGGACGGACAGTCTATCTTCCGCCTTCCTTTATGGAGGCCCAACTGCTGACCGGTTTCGATGCTTCTACTTCCGGGAAAGGAACCAATAATCCGGAACCGCTCCTGCTCAGAATTCAAACCCCGGCTGTTTTGCCAAACGACATCAAGGCAAACCTGTCCGGTTGTTTTGTTATTGCCGAAGCAGTCGGCAGGCTGGACAAGGAGCGGGCCGATGTACGGCTGGTCTCTCTTTCCTGTCTCAGCAACGAGGGCAAGGCCATTATTGATACGCCGGTCAAGGGTTTTGTCACCGATTCGGACAGCAAGGTCGGCCTGTCGGGCCGGGTAGTTTCAAGAATGGGAGCAGCCACTGCCAGAACCATTGTCGCCGGTTTCTTCGGCGGCATGGGCGATATGCTCAAATCAGCCGCCACCACGCAGTCAACTTCCGCCCTGGGCACGACAACCACGGTCGATTCAACCCAGGTGGCAAAATACTCAATTGGTGGCGGCCTGTCGGAGGGTGCGGCCAGTCTGCATGACTTTTACCTGAGCCTGGCAAAGCAGGCCACTCCGGTCATAGAGGTTGGTGCAGCCAAGAAGATCACCGTCATTATCTCCGAAGGGAAGGAGCTGGAGATCAGGGAGATAGAGGGAGAGCCTTTTTGAAAACTATTGACAGGCTCTTTGGAAAGGTTACTCTGCCAACGACCGTGCCCGATCCCCTGATGGTGAATTGATCATCATTACGTTCGGGCCTTCTTGTTTTCAGGCAGTATTTATTTGATTTTCTCCCCTGAGGTCTAGCAGGGACTGGTTGACAATATGTGGTAAAGAATCCAGGTAATACAGAGGGATATTACATAATTTGCCATCTTTGCGAAGATTGTGAAGTGATGTGCGAAAAAGCAGAGGGAAATTATATTTTTTGTCAAAAAAATGAAGGCTCTTACTCTTGAGATTAACTCCGGCTTTAACTTCAAGAGGGTAAATCTCACCTTTTGCTTCAAAGAGAAAATCAACTTCAGCCTTGCCGTTCTTGTTCTTCCAGTATTGCAGATTGGGGCCTGAAACTGCTCGCAACTGCTGTGCAGCGTAATTTTCCGTAAAAGCTCCGGAAAATTCATTGAATAGCTGTTCTCCGCTGACCAATATTTCCGCATTCAGATTCGCCATAGCACCTAAAATACCGACATCCAGCGCATATATTTTGAAAATATTTTTTAAGCGAGAAGCCTGCAATGGTCTTTTAGGAGTGTTGACACAAAATGCCCGCAGAATGAGTCCGGCATCTTCAAGCCATATAACTGCATTCTCGTAATCACGGGCTCTGGCACTTTTACGAATTGCGGAAAACATAAATTTTTTATTTTCCCTGGCTAACTGTTCAACAATACTGTCCCATATGTGGGATAATTTAGGAATGTCCGCTGGTTTTGCGTGTTTTGCAAAGTCCAGAGTGTATGAAGTTATTATTTCCCGGTGTACCTGGCGAACAGCTTCAAGGGAATTTTCTTCAGCTAGGCAACGCACCGCTTCCGGCATGCCACCGCAGAAATAATAGCGCCTGAGCAAGTCTATAAGCTCTTGATGAAAGGCTTCGGGTAGTGGTCCTATGTGATCCAGGTCTTCCAGGTACTCGCGCAACCCTGACTCTCCCATACCATCCAGAAATTCATAAAAGGTCATGGGCAGGAGATCCAGAAAATTTACCTTGCCCACTGGAAAAGATTTTGGCGAGGAGAGCTTAACGCCAAGAAGAGAACCAGCGGAAGCAATAATATATTCCGGGGCCTTTTCCTGAAAATATTTCAGACTGTTCAGCGCGTTGTTTGAGACCTGTATTTCGTCAAAAATGAGCAGATGGTGCCCTGGGAGGATTTTTTTCTTACTCAGCAGGGAAAGGTTGGAAATAATGTTTTCAGGATCAAGGCTCTGCGAAAAAAGACTGTCAAGCCGACCGCTTTCCTCGAAGTTAAAGTAGAAGACTTCGTCAAACTCTTTTTGGCCGAACTCCTGTAATATATATGTCTTACCGGTCTGGCGCGCACCCCGAAGGATGAGTGGTTTTCTCCGAGAGGAATTTTTCCAATTGACTAAATGTGAATAGATGTCACGTTTCATGAGCTATGAAATACCTTGTTTTTGAGAGACGATCAACCTTTTTCGCTCGAAAAACGTGCAATTTTGCCATTTTTTGCATTTAAAAACGTGAATGCAAAAGGTGTTGTTTCTGGATTGCCTTCCAGGTAATAAAAAGCGTGATGGGATTATCTTGCCTATTCATAAAAAATATGACATGATTAAGCCATGCAATCAAATCATTCATGGATATGGCAACAGAAAGACTGGCCCGAATTTTATTATGACAGTGGCGTTCTCCTGCCCTTCATCAGTTCTGTCTCCCGGTTAATCGGCGCTCTGACAGCAATTTGTCAGACCTTAAGTGACACGGAACGATTGGATGCCCAGGAACGGGTACTCACCGATGATACAATGGAGACAGCGGCCATCGAAGGAGAGATCCTTCGCCGAAGTTCTATCCGAGCCTCTATCCGTAAAAGGTTGGGGCTTCCAGTGGAGCGCGAAGACTGGGACGAACGGGCCGACGGTCTTGTTTCCGTTTTACTCAATGCACGTTCACAGAAACAACAACCTTTGACTGAGGAAAGATTGTTTGGCTGGCATGCGGCCCTTTTTCCCGGCGGATATTCCGGTCTCCATAAGATTCGAGTAGCCCGGTACAGGGGGAAAGAAGAGATGCAGATTGTCTCCGGGGCAATAGGCCATGAGACTGTGCATTATGTGGCCCCACCCAAAGCAGAACTTGACCGGGAAATGGCCCGCTTCCTGAATTGGCTCAACGCTGAGAACGAGCCGGCACCTTTGCTCAAGGCGGGCATTGCCCATCTCTGGTTTATCATGATTCATCCCTTTGATGACGGTAACGGACGGATTGGCAGGGCTGTAACGGATTACCTTCTCACCCGCAGTTATCCAGCGCTCATGGAGCTGGTTTCGTTTTCCAAATACATCAGTCTGGACAGAAAGGGGTATTACCGTGTCCTTGAGGCTGCCGGAAAAAACGGTATGGACATAACCCCTTGGCTGAAGTGGTTTTTACAGACTTTTGAAGCAGCCCTGCAGGAATCACAATGCATTGTTGAACGGGTAGTAACAAAGGCAAGATTCTGGCAGCAGCACGAAAATGTTACATTGAATGCCCGGCAGCAGAAGGTGATCAATCGCCTCCTTGACAGTGGAGACAGATTCGAAGGCGGTATGACGACCCGAAAATACGCGGGCATGACCAAGTGCAGCTCAGTGACCGCCAGCCGTGACCTGGCCGATCTGGTGGATAAAAATATTTTGCAGAAACGTCCGGGCAGCGGCAGGAGCACGAGCTACGAATTATGTCCTGTGAGAGGATGAACTCTGAGGGGCTTACGACAGGAGAAAATTTTTGTATCTGACCGTAGCCCTTATTTCTTAATGGATAACAGTTCGGTTGAGTCAATTTCAGAAATTCAGGAGGTATGTTGACTTTCTGAAACCCGCGATTCACAGTAGTAACCTCTACCTGCAGCAGATCAGCAATAGATTGAGGTTACCACTGGCTATCCAGGG
>DQTH01000199.1 GCA_015662865.1 Desulfocapsa sulfexigens | reverse complement strand
TAATATTACCTGACCCACTTATGCTAATATAAACTGACCCACTTCATGCACAGCAGTCCGAAAGATGTCCAGAGTGAAAAATGTATAGAACGATATTCTTTTTGAAAATGGAATGGTAGAAATTGGCGGTGGGGAAGGCTGGGGGTTGGAAGTGTTATTCCGGCAAGCCGGCACGGAGAGATTGTCCTTCGATTTTTACGACAACACAACGGTGATAGAGGCGGTCGAGCAGTGCATCAACCATGTCCTTTGGCTTCAGGAGATGATACCACTCATCGGGTTCAAGATTGGTTGTAATAATGGTGGATTTACCTGCTTCATAACGTTCTTTCATGAGTTTGAAGAAAGCATTCATCTGCTCTTTATTCAGAGTCAGGTACCCCAACTCATCGAGCAGGAGAATATCATAGCGGCAGAGCGCACCCAGCAGTTTAGTTGTGGATCTATCGGCAAGGGAAGCATAGAGATCGTCGAGAAGCCGCTGTACATCATAAAATCGTCCCCGGGAGCCGGAGATTAAAGCCTGGCGTAATATTCCCACAGCCGGGCCGCTTTTCCCAACCCCGGTTTTTCCATAAAAGATGATGTTTTCTCCCCGTTGCAGGAAATCGAGTCCAGCCAGAGTCATAATCTGGTTTTTATTCACACCCGGCTGCTGTTCAAAGGGAAAGGAGTTGAGCGTCCAGTCCCAGGGCATCTTAGCATTACGAATACGATTTACCAGGCTTCGCTCCTGACGGTATCTCAGTTCCTCTCTGAGCAGATTACAGAGAATATCCTGAACAGGACTGCCGTTTTCTGCCAGGGCAACCTGCTGGTCGAGAACTCCGGCCATTCCCTTGAACTTCAACGTTTCGAGGAGTCTTTCTATTTCATCATTCATGACAGCTTAAAAAAGGCTCCGGCAGTGTTCTCAAGGATAATCTTTTCCAGCCTGGACAAGTCATAAAGGCCATATTGCAGGGCCTTACTGATTCCGGCCATAAAGGGCTCCGTTGGATAGTTTCGTTGTAGATTCAAAAGACGACGGAGGTTTAAGACACCCCGCCCCCGGCTTCTTTTTTTCAGATTCTGCACATAAAGATCCAGATCATTATCTAAGCCAGTGAGTAACCGCTCTTCCTTGCATGGGTCCGTCTTGGATGTCTTACGGTATAATGGAGGATGGTGACCTGGCAGTGTTGCTCTGCTGTCCCTTTTATCCAGAATCCGTTTATGTTCTGCCACCTTGCTGTGTTTGTTGTAAATCAAAACCCTGTCCCAATGCTTTTGCACTTCCAGTTGCTCACCAACCAGTTTATGAGGGACAGAATAGCGATTTGTTTCCAGTTGGATATAGCCCTGGATATCAGCAACCCGATAAAAACTTTTATACACAGGCGGTGGTACCGGGGGCAATGGCCGGAGATAGGGCTTTTCCATAATGTAGGCAGCATCCGGACTCATCCCCAGGGAACGCTTATGTTTGGGATTTGATACTGTTTTGCACCAGTCAACGGCCTGCTTGTTTAAATCCTGCCAGTCCATGAATGTACGACCGGGAATAAAGTTATGTTCGATATAATGAAAGGGTCGTTCTACCCGGCCCTTCCGGTTTGGATCGTTGAGCCAGTGGGGCTCGAATCTGGTCTGGTAAATCCGACCAAAATGTTCCATCTCCGAAGTAATAAGAGCATCCGGCCCGACACCGTCGGCAACAATGACATGGGTATTGTCGATGATGCATTTTTCTGCAGTTCCATCCATAAAGGCGAAGGCCTCTGCCAAAAATACTCTGCATTCAAAACGGGTGAAGCAGGGATAATACCGAACATAAATCCTTCGGCTGTACGAAAGAACAAGGGCCGCGCACTGGGCTTTTACTTTATTCCCCCCCCAGAAGAATATTATGAGGTGAGGTATCATGCTGCATCTCCTCCCCCGGGGCAAATACATACTCTCCTGCTCTCTTTTTCTTCCGTGTACCAATGCCCTCTTTCCTGATAATCCAGGTCAAACTCTGGTAAGGAATGATAACGGCATGGCGTGATTCAAGTTCTTCCTGAACCCGCACGATGTTTCCCTGGCATTCACGAAATAAATCTTTGATTACAGGTAGGTATTGTTCATATTGTGATTCTTTTGTCTGCCCTGGTGTACTGCCTTTGGCAAGTACCTTCCGAACGGTATTTCTGGATACCTTCAAGGTGCGGGCAATGTTGCGGATGCTTGCATCCTTTTCGGCCATCTCAAGAATGAGCTGTCTACATACCAGCGTTATCATGGCTATTTCCTTTTGCCAGTTCTTTGAGTTCGGTAATAAGCTGCTCAGCATTGCCAAGCCACAACTGACACCTGCTCCGGCATTGATTATCCAGCATTATCATGGTTGATGAAGCCTTCAGTCGTTTGAGGATGTGACACACAATATTTATATCTTTAAACCACTTTCCCTCTGGCCCGTCGTTAAGCTGTTTTCCTGATTTCTGTTGTTCCTGTTCGTTGACTGTTTTGATAAATAACTGGGGATCAGCGATGATGCGACCACGTACGGCTTTGCTGGATTTCTTGTAATGATCGAAAAGACAGACGAGTTCTCGTGTAGAAAGAGGATCTGCAATAATCTTCCTGGTTAGATCAAGACAATCCTGTTCGTTGGCGCGCGACAACGGCACCAGAACCCGGCTTGCAGCCCAACTGGAAACCTTTCCCTGCATAACTGCCCCCAGGACTGGTTCAGGCAGGGATTCAACAAGATCCAACCTGCGTTTTACCCAGCCTTTATCTTTCCCCAGGCGTCTGGCTATTTCTGAAAATGAATAACTGAATCGATTATGCAGTTCCTGAATCAGGAAGGCCTGTTCAACAGCCTCCATTTGCCGGTCATCGCTTTTTGTCAACAGGGTTACCAACGAATCAGCTTCCTTTTCCAGTAGCTGAATTTTAATGCAATCATGGCCACAGGCTTTTAATGCCGCAAAACGAAGATAGCCGTCGACCAGGACAAATTTGTCCTGCTCTTCAACCGTAAGGGCAGGAATTATCTGGCCATACATATTGATGGAGTTCTGCATTCTGAGCAGCGCCTTTTTGTTTTTGATCATGGTGTGGCTGTAGCGCAGATCCAGGAGGTGAAAATCAACTTTTCTGATCAAATCTTTTGTGTTCATGGTGCAGACAGTATCAGGAAACTCAATAAAAGAATATCTAGTCCTATCTTTACAATCACCATAAACCAAGAGCTATCCGGTTGATATAGCGGTAATTTCAACAATACACTCGTCTGTCTTTACAATCATATCAGCATGAATGGGAACGATCTTATATGTTCCTGATAATGCATTGTTTGTAGGGATTGACTCGACTGTCTTTACAATCATTGGCACGAGTCTCTTTTTTCGTCGGTCCAGGTTTCTGATCCGTTGCTGTTCACGATTTTTTGCGGTGTATTCTGAATGGCGGGAACGATAGTCCTTCCAATAATCAGGATTTTTATCTTTCCATTTCTTCTGTGCATCCTTTCTGGCTTCCCGGTATTCAGGATCTGAGGCAAGTTTCTTTTTGTTCCACTCTCTTTTTCTGGCCTGCTGGCATTCTTTTCGTGAACAGAATTTTTGATGAGGAACTTGTGGGCAAGGAACAAAAAGACAACCACATTCTTTATTCTGGCATCGTTTGCGTTTGAGCATCTCTCATCTCCGTGAGTTGAAAACAGCTCATGGAGTATTGCGAGATTACGAGATATTGAAAAGGGATGGATGAAATTTAGAAGTAACGAATTGCGTGTGGAGAGAAAAAGGGGTGGGTCAATTTATGTTAGCAGGGGTGGGTCAATTCTGATTAGCGTTGAAGGGTAAGCGTAGACTCCGATCCAGAGGGCTGGCACGAAACTGGATCCCCGCCTCCGCGGGAATGACACCACCACGATCACTTGTAATTCTTTTGTTGTACCAATTCCTTATGTCTTCACCATATGAAGTTGGCTGAGTCTCATACGTAATCAGATAAAAAAATGGCGTAAGCCGTTACAGACAATGGAACTCATGTGATATGATACACTAAAAGCTGAAAGCGTTTACAAAAGGTCAGACCGGATCACCGTTTTCGGGGTATGTGCAGAGCTCGCCACGGTAGTTGTGGAATGAGAGCTCTTTCCCGGATGAGACGATGTATTCCGGTGTCAGTGGGATCTTGCCTTTTCCACCGGGTCCGTCAAGGGCAAAGGTGGGGATTGCCATTCCCGAGATGTTGCCGATGAGCTGGCGCATGATTTTGATTCCGCAACTGGTGTGAGTACGGAAATGGTTGGTTCCTCTGGTCAGGTCTCCCTGGAAAAGATAGTACGGTTTTACCCGCATGCGGAGCAGACCCAAAAAGAGTTTTTTTAGAGTTTCTGCATTATCATTGACCCCTTTTAGAAGGACTGTCTGACAGCCGAGCGGTATGCCTCCGTCAGCAAGCATTGCACAGGCTTTTGCTGCTTCTCTGGTGAGCTCCCGCGGGTGATTGAAATGCGTATTAATGTAGAGCGGGTGATGTTTTTTCAGGACATTGACAAGTTCTTCTGTCACTCGCATGGGCAGGGTGCAGGGAACACGGGAACCAATTCTGATCACTTCAAGGCTTGGAATGGAACGAAGACGGGAAAGCAGAGAATCCAGTTTTCTGTCAGAGAAAAGAAGCGGGTCTCCGCCCGAGATGAGTACTTCACGAATTTGTGGATTTCTGCGGATGTAATCAATGCCGTTTTCAATGCTTTTTTCACTGATCTGCATTGCTGCTGTTCCCACTTTTCTTTTTCTCGTGCAAAAGCGGCAATACATGGCACACTCGTTTGCAATAAGAAGCAGAACTCTGTCAGGATATTTATGAACCAGATTGGGGACAGGACTGAGTTTTTCCTCACCCAACGGGTCAGCTATACATATGGAATCATTCACCTCTCTGGGGTCAGGAACAGCCTGCTTCCAGATAGGGTCATTGACTGACTGAATGAGTCCAAGATAATATGAGTTTATACGCATAGGAAAGCTTGCACAAGCAGGCTCCAATGCGTTAATGTCTATATTAAAATGGCGGGCAAGTGCGGCAGGTTTGCTCACGGAATTTTGCAGAATTTCTTTCCAGTATGTCATGGGGGCATATTATGGAAGATTGTCGGCCAAAAGTCAATTTCCCAATGTAATTTCAGGCTAGCTTTAATTACATCGGGTGAGGTTCAGGGAATGTCTGAAAATCAATATGGATTTAAGTATGATGAGTATGGGAATACCAGAGAAATTCTGGTCTATGCCAGTGGTACCGCTCTACACGGGCTCAGCTACGTTAATAAAGGCACAGCCTTTAATCGGGCTGAAAGAAAGCGGCTCGGTCTCGAAGCCGCATTACCTCCTTCAGTTAGAAGTCTCGAACACCAGATAGAAAATTCACTCATCAAGGTGAAATCCAAAGAGCGGCCCATAGAAAAATTTATTTATCTGCGCTCCCTTTTTGATCGAAATGTGGTTCTTGCCCATGCCACCATCAAAAGTGATATAGAGCATCTTATGGGCATTATTTATACACCTACGGTCGGGCTTGCCGTTCAGCAGTATTCATCGATGTTCCGTCAGGCCAACGGACTTCATTTTTATCCTGGTAATATTGATCAGGCAGAAGATATCCTGCGTCGCTATCTGCACAGGGATATCAGAGTTGCAGTTGTCACTGATAATCAGGGAATTTTAGGTATTGGCGATCAGGGCGCAGGTGGTATTGCCATCTGTCTCGGCAAGCTCATGCTCTATACACAGGGGGCAGGTGTTGCGCCCTGGCATTGTCTGCCGATTTCACTGGATGTCGGTACAAATAACGAGGCCTTGCTCGCAGATAATGAATATCTGGGCTGGCGTAATCATCGTCTTGTCGGTGATGAATACCTCGAGTTCATCGGACGATTTGCCCAGGCATTCAGGAATGTTTTTCCCAATGCCCTGTGTCAGTGGGAGGATTTTTCCAAACAGAATGCTTTTGCCATACGCGATACGTATTTGCATGATCTGATATCATTTAATGATGATATTCAGGGTACTGGATCTGTTACGCTGGCAGGAATATTAACTGCCATGCGCATTAAGCTTGAAAAACTTGAAGATCAGGTCTTTCTGGTGCATGGTGCCGGTGCCGGTGGTGTGGGAGTGGCTGAACAGATTGGTGTTGCCCTGGTTGAGGCCGGTTTAACTGAGCAGGAGGCAAAAGATAAGATTTTCACACTTGATTCAAGGGGTGTTGTTACCACAGATCGTGATATAGAAGATTACAAACTTAAATACGCCAAAAATAAAGAAAGATTTCACTGGCTGCAGGATCCTTCAAATCTGTCACTTCTGGATGCTGTTAAACATGCCGGTATCACAGTGCTCATAGGAACTTCCGGGCAGGGGGGATGTTTTACCGAGGATGTTGTAAAAGCCGTTGCAGCAAACACTGAACGACCTGTTATCATGCCGTTGTCCAATCCTACTTCCATGGCAGAAGCTTTGCCTGAGGATATTTATCGCTGGACAGACGGAAAAGCCCTTGTTGCAACCGGAAGCCCATTTGAACCCGTCACCCATAATGGTGTGACGCATCAAATTGGACAATGTAATAATGTTTTTGTTTTTCCGGGTGTCGGACTTGGTGTGCTGGGCTCAGGTGCCCGCGAAGTGCTGCCCGGATTTTTTACGGCTGCGGCGCACGCTGTTTCTTCATGTGTCTCCAAGGCGGAAATGGAGGAAGGCTGTTTGGTGCCTCCTGTGGAATCTCTTGCTGATGTCAGTGGCAAAGTGGCGCTGGCCGTGGCAATGTCTGCTGTTAAACATGGGGTGAGCCGTCCCTGTGTGTTCTCGACTTTTCAACATGAAGAGGATGAGGCACGCATGGGAGAATTACTTCGTAAAATGCGGTGGGTACCTGAATATCTTCCCATCGTAGCAATGTAGGACAACGACGTCAGGCTGCTGTGACTATTGATGTGATGGCAGCCTGACCTCACGCTTTTCGTATTCCCTTCTTTTCTCTGTTTTTTCCGTTTTACTCTCTTGAAATTTTGTGTCTGATCTTGGATTGCCATCCCCGAAAATGGTGTACAGGAAGTCTGAATTCCTTTGTCCAATAACCTTTTAGGGAAAAATGAGAACTTTTATTAAAGTTTATATCTATAATTTTGAACAATAAACCCAAAAAAGTTGATGAATGTTAAAAAATATTGATCTGTTACTTGAAAAAAATTGAAAGATCTATTAATTTAACCATTTCATTATCCCTGATAGTCTTGCCTATACAGGGTTTTTATTGAAGATTCTTGCAGGGCTGTTCACATTTTCTTAAGCGTTTAAGATTCTCAGGAGCAGCTCCTCTCACAGCCAATAAAGCGATGTTATATGGAGTTATAAGATAATATCGGGCATCAGAAATAATTGAGGAAACAACAATGACGGCAAAGCTTATAAGCGGTACAGAGGTGGCTAAGGCAATTCGTGAGGAATTAACTGCTGAGGTTGCTGAGCTGAAAGAAAAACATAATGTGGTTCCAGGCCTCGTGACAATTCTTGTCGGAGAGGATCCTGCCTCTCAATCTTATGTCGCTGCTAAAAATAAGACTGCCCATGCATTAGGTATTCACTCAGAACAGGTAACACTTGATCCTGAAACCAGTGAAGAAGATCTTCTTGAGCTCGTTGAGAAGTATAACAAGGATCCGAAGATCAATGGTATTCTTGTCCAGTTGCCCTTACCTAAACATATTAATGAAGCCAAAGTGCTTTTTGCCATTGATCCTGATAAGGATGTCGATGGTTTTCATCCCGTCAATGTTGGTAAGATGGTTCTTGGCGAACAGTGTTTTCTGCCCTGTACTCCCCATGGAATTCTTGAGCTTCTCACCAGAAGTGGAGTAGAGACCAGCGGTGCAGAAGTTGTAGTAATCGGACGGTCTAATATTGTTGGTAAACCCATCGCCAACCTGATGCTTCAGAAACGTGAGGGGGGAAATGCAACCGTCACACTCTGTCATACCAGAACAAAAAATATGGCAGAGCATTGCAGACGTGCTGATATTATTATCGCCGCTGTCGGTGTACCGAAAATGATCACCGCCGACATGGTAAAAGAAGGCGCTGCAATTATTGATGTTGGAGTTAATCGTATCGGAAAGGCAAGCAATGGCAAGGCAATTCTTGCTGGAGATGTTGATTTTGATGCTGTTAAAGAAAAGGCATCCTGTATCACTCCGGTTCCCGGTGGCGTCGGCCCGATGACAATCACCATGCTGATGAAAAATACCGTGCAGGCAGCCAAGATGGCGGCCAACTTAATCTAATATAAGGTTACTCAATCGTTAAAAGCGGCATCAATGCCGTTTACATTTGTTTCGGAGGATTATTATGAGCAACAGTAAAAGTGGATGCACATCCTGTAACGATATTACCGGTGCTTCAACTAAAGATCTGCTTAATCAGGATTTGGCAAAACAGGTACGAACTGCCTACGATCGCCTTGAAGATCGTGGCGTTTCCGCCTGTTTGTTTGGTTCCGGAGGAACCTGCTGCCGTATCTGTAATATGGGCCCCTGCCAGATTATAGATGGTGTTGAAACCATGATCGGCGTTTGTGGTGCTACTGCTGCAACAGTAGTCGCCAGAAACTTTGCCCGTCTTGTTGCTGCAGGAACTGCAGCACATACCGATCATGCCCGTGAAATGGTCATGGGCTTTATCGAAACTGCCAAAGGCAACACCCCCCATGAAATTAAAGATGTAACCAAGCTGCATGCCATGGCAGAAATTTTTGAGATTGAGACAGAAGGAAGAGACAAAAACGAAATCGCCCTTGAACTAGGCGAAAAGGCTCTTGCTGAATTTGGTCAGCAGAAAGGCACACTTTCCATGCTTAAACGTGCTCCTGAAAAGCAGCAGCAGATCTGGAAAGAGCAGGGTGTTGAACCAAGAGGCATTGATCGAGAGGTTGTTGAAACCATGCATCGCACCCATATGGGTGTGGATCAGGAATACAAAAATATCATGAAGCAGGCAGCACGTTGCTCACTGGCTGATGGCTGGGGAGCTTCCATGCTTTCCACTGAGCTCACTGATATTATGTTTGGTACTCCTGTCCCTAAACGCGCTCTCATTGATCTTGGTGTTTTAAAAGCCGATCAGGTAAACGTAACAGTTCATGGACATGAACCGCTTCTTGCAGAATCCCTCTGTATGGCTGCTGAAGATCCTGAAATTCTGGCTCTTGCTAAAAAAGTCGGTGCCAAAGGTATTAACCTTGCCGGTGTCTGCTGTACAGGTAATGAGATTCTCATGCGTCGCGGAATCCCGGTTGCCGGCTCCTTTATTCAACAGGAAATGGTTCTTGCCACCGGAGCAGTTGAGGCCATGGTTGTGGATGTACAGTGTGTCATGCAGTCAGTTGCCCAGGTAGTTAAAGGTAAACATACTGATATTATCACAACCAACTACCGTGCCAAAATGCCGGATGCTATTCATATGCAGTTTGAGGAAGATGATCCCCTTGGATCAGCAAAGGCAATTCTCACCCATGCCATCAATAACTATAAAAAACGTGGTGAGTTCTATATCCCAAAGGATAATAAACTTGATGTTGTCGTCGGGTTCAGCCACGAAACCATCAACTATATGCTTGGTGGACGTTTCCGTCAGAGTTACCGCCCGCTGAACGATAATATTATTAACGGTCGTATCAAGGGCATCGGTGCTCTTGTTGGTTGCGAGCATTATAAGTACAGCGATGATGTTCATTTCAAGATTGCTGTTGAACTTCTTAAAAATAATGTTCTGGTGCTCGCCACCGGTTGCGCAGCTCAGGCACTTGGCCGAATGGGACTCATGCGTCCTGAAGCTGCTGCAGAATACTGCGGAAAAGGGCTTGCTGAAGTTTGTGAAACTGTTGGTATGCCACCGGTTCTTCATGTCGGGTCTTGTGTTGATAACTCAAGGCTGCTCATCGCACTCACTGAAATCGTGAAAGAAGGTGGTCTTGGAAATGATATCTCCGAGGTTCCTGCATGTGGTACTGCACCTCTCTGGATGAGTGAGAAAGCTATTGCCATCGGCCAGTACTTTGTCACTTCAGGCGCCCATGTTATCTTTCAGAATCTTCCTGTGACAGGTTCCAAAGAGATGAATGAATTCATGCTCAATGGTATGAAGGAAGAGTACGGTGCCTGTTGGGATTATGAAGAGGATCCCATCAAGCTTGCACAGAAGATGATCAAAGCCATTGATGGAAAACGTGAAGCTCTTGGAATTAACAAGAAGCAGGATCGTGTTCTCTTTGATATGGAGATGCGTCGTGATCTTGATGTGGGCGCAACCGGTCAGGGAATTTCTGGTGTGGGTTGCGGTCATAAGTAAGCGTTTTTTACTTTTTATTTATAAGCAATTCTTGAATACGTGTAACGGCTCTGTTCACAGAGCTGTTATTAAAGAGACAGGTTTTGGCACAAGGAGTCTAGCCGATGAAGTCGGGCAGTAATCTAGAAACACTATTAAAAGAGGGGACATTCGTTGTAACCGGCGAACTTGGTCCTCCTAAAAATGGAAATCCTGAGGTAGTTCGTGAAAAAGCACAACTGCTGAAAGGCAATGTGGATGCAGTCAATATTACTGACTGTCAGACTGCGATTGTTCGCATGTCATCAATTGCTGCCGGACTTATTGCAAAGGAAGAAGGGCTTGAGCCTGTTATTCAGATGACCTGCCGTGATCGTAACAGGATCGGCATGCAGTCGGATATACTTGGAGCTTCTGCTCTTGGTCTCAAAAATCTTCTCTGTCTCACAGGTGATCACCAGAAATTTGGCAACCATCCCGGATCAAAGGGCGTCTTTGATATGGATTCCATCCAGATGCTTGGAATGATGAAGGGAATGCGTGATGATAAACAGTTTCAGTGCGGTGAAGAAATCAAGAGTCACGAACCGAAAATGTTTCTTGGTGCTGCTGCCAATCCATTTGCTTATCCATTTGAGTATCGTGCTGTCCGCCTTGGCAAGAAAGTTGCCGCAGGCGCAGATTTCATTCAGACCCAGATTATTTATAATGTAGAAAAATTCACCGAATTCATGAGAATGGTTCGGGAGCTGGGGCTCCACGAAAAATGTTATATCCTTGCAGGTGTTACTCCGCCAAAATCCCTTGGAATGGCGCGTTACATGAAGAAATTTGTTCCTGGTATGGATGTCACTGATGAAGTAATTCAGCGGATGAAAGATGCCAAGGATAAGCAGGATGAAGGCATCCAGATTTGTGCTGATATTATCGCACAGGTCAAAGATATTGAGGGAGTTTCAGGTATTCATTGCATGGCCATCGAATGGGAAAGTGCAGTGCCGGAAATTCTCAGTAGAGCCGGACTTCTTCCCAGACCTGGTATTACAGAAGCTGAAGCCCCTGCTAAGGCAGAAGAGACGAAAGAACAGATCACTGTTCAGGCAGTTGATACTGATGATGTACTTGAAAAAGCAAAAGCTGAGGCTGAGCAGATAATAGCTGCTGCAAAAACCGAGGCTGCAAATATTATGCAGAACGCTGGCTCCCAAAGCTCAGTTGCCACTGCCACTACAAGCACAACCATTGACGCGCCACAGGGTGCGGATGATTCAGGAGAGCATGAAATGAATGAAAAAGAACGGATCATGGCCCTTGATTCTGTAAATCTGGGCCTGGCCGCATTGAAGAAGGCATATGGTTTAACTGATGATCAGTTTGAGGCTCTTGCAAGTTTTGCAGGTGCCCATGCTATTTTGAAGAAAGATCCGGATGTTGACAGTACAGCAACCGCTGCTCCTTCGGCTCCGGCTGCTGCTCCTGCAGCACCTGCAGCACCTCCGGTTGATGATTCTGCCGAGAAAGCAAAAGCAGAGGCAGAAGCAAAGGCGAAAGCTGATGCGGAAGCAAAAGCTGCAGATGAAGCTAAGGCAAAAGCGGCTGAAGAGGCTAAAGCAAAAGCTGATGCTGAGGCAAAGGCAGCAGCAGATGCGAAGGCCGCAGATGAGGCAAAAGCCAAGGCAGCGGCCGAGGCAAAAGCTGCCGAAGAGGCAAAAGCAAAAGCGGAAGCAGAGGCAAAGGCCAAGGAAGAAGCCGCCGCAAAGGCACCTGTTGCAGCCCCTGTCGTTGATAGTGGCGTAGCTGAGCTTGCTAAAGAAACTGTATCCCTTGCTGACCGTTCTACCAAGGTTGCCCCAACCAACTACGAGACCAAATATTCAGGAACTATTCGTACTGTTAAAATGGGAAATGAAGGCAATGAGAAGCTAGTCGGTGGTTCAGCATCCATGCCGTTCCAGCTGTTTGAAGGTGAACATCCTAACAAACCGCTTATCGCAATGGAAGTTGCAGATGTAAAACCTGATGAGTGGCCAGAAACCCTGAGCCAACACTTCAGCGATGTTTTCGAAAACCCTGTTGCCTGGGCTGAGAAATGTGTCAAAACATATGGTGCAGAGGCAATCGCCATAACATTGGGCTCAACAGACCCCAATGGAATGAATCGTTCTGCCGCTGATGCTGCCAAAACCGCTGCAGATGTGATCGCAGCAGTAGACGTTCCTGTTATAGTCTGGGGTTGTGGCAATTCGGACAAGGATACTGAAACACTAAGAGACATTACTTCTGTAATTGGAGATAAAAAAGTTTGTCTTGCACCTCTTGAGGATGCCAATTACAGAACCATAGGCGCAACTGCCATGGCATTCCAGCATCCCATTGTTGCTGCCTCCCCCATTGATGTAAACCTTGCCAAACAGCTTAATATTCTTCTAGAGAATCTTGGCCTGTCACTTGATACAGTCCTTATGGATCCATCAATTGGAGCCCTGGGATATGGAATTGAGTATACCTACTCTGTTATGGAACGTATCAGAATAGCAGCTCTTACCCAGCAGGATGAAAAACTGCAGGTACCCATCATCTGTAATCTCGGCTGCGAAGTCTGGAAGGCCAAAGAGACTAAATTACCAAGTGATGATATGATCGGTGACCAGGAAACCCGTGGAATCATGATGGAGGCAATTACTGCCAGTTGTATGCTTATGGCTGGTGGTGAGGTTATGATTATGCGTCATCCAAAAGCTATTGCTCTTACAAAAGCACTGATTGCCGGTCTTATGGATTGATCTTTTCTTCCTAAATTGAACGTCAACGAACTAATTAAGGCTTAACACAGCTATAACAGGAGTAAAATATGTCGAAAATAATTTGTTCAGCTGCCATTCGCGGTGCACAAAAGATTATAGATATGGCTGAAAGCAGCTATGAAGATGCTGTTAAAAAATTTGGAGAAGACAAAGAAGTATCATTTCCGAACACCGCTTATTATCTGCCGATCATTTACAGTATGCTTGGTGCAAAGGTAGAAAAACTTGGCGATATGAAAGATATTTTCCAGGAATGCCGTTCTCTTATGCCTACCATAGTAACTGAGGACATCTGGCTTCCTTATCTTGCTCCGGCTCTTGATGCTGGTATGGCCACTTTCTTTGCTGAAGAGATGTATGAGTCTATCAGGTATCTTAACGAACCTGAATTATACACCGCAACAGAGGATCCAACCCCGGATAACTTCTGGCTGGGTGCTGCTGATGATGTTATTTTCCGTAAACGTGGTGTTGAGTTTGTTGATGGCTCAGCTCCTGGTTTTGCTGCTATTCTAGGAACTCCGGCTGACCCTGAGATGGCGGCCAAGATTGCTCTTGAGCTTCAGGAAAAAAATCTCTATATCTTCATGCATGATCAGACCAAAGGTATAAGTCTACCTGACCAGCTTGTTAAACAAAGTGTACAGGTTGGCTGGAATACACGCCTTGTTCCTTTTGGTCGTGAATATACAACAGCTGTATTTGCAATCGGTTTTGCCTGTCGTGTAGCCCTTGCCTTTGGTGGTATCAAGCCTGGCGATTATGCTGGTAACCTTAAATATAATAAAGATCGTACCTTTGCCTTTGTTATGGCCTTTGGTGAAGTAAGCGATGAGTGGTACGCAAATGCAGCAGGTGCCATTAACTGGGGCTTCCCGACCATTTCCGATTACGATATTCCTGAAATTCTTCCCACTGGTATCTGTACCTATGAGCACGTTGTGTCTAACGTTCCACATGAGGAAATTGTTCAGAAATCTATTGAAGTCCGCGGACTCAAAGTCAACGTAACCAAGATTGATATTCCAATGTCCTTTGGTCCTGCATTTGAAGGTGAGCGTGTTCGTAAAGACGATCTGTTCATGGAATGTGGTGGTGGACGAACTCCAGGGGTTGAAGTTCTTATCTCCAAAGAGATGGATGAAATCGAAAATGGACTTGTTACCCTTGAAGGCCCTGATATATCAGATATCGAACAGGGTCAGAACCTGCCCCTTGGTATCCTTGTTGAAGTGGCAGGACGTGAAATGCAGTCTGACTTTGAGCCGATCCTTGAGCGTCAGTTCCATCATCTGATGAACTACATTCAGGGCATCATGCACATGGGGCAGCGTAATATCATGTGGGTGAGGATAGGTAAAGCTGCTGTTGAAAAAGGATTTTCTTTTACGCATCTTGGCAAAGTGCTTCACGGTAAACTGCACCAGGAATTTGGTGCCATTGTCGATAAAATTCAGGTTAAGCTTTTTACTGAGGAAGACAAAGTCAAGGGAGTTATGGAACTTGCCACTTCGGTTTATACCGAACGTGATCTTCGTCTTGGTGCAATGACGGATGAGACAGAGGATGTATTCTACTCCTGTACCTTGTGCCAGTCATTTGCTCCCAGCCATGTCTGTGTCATCACTCCTGAACGTATTGGAATGTGCGGTGCCTACAACTGGCTTGACGGTAAGGCATCCTATAATATCAATCCGACCGGTCCCAACCAGCCCATTGAAAAAGGTGAATGCACAGACGAGGCCAATGGTTACTACACAGGAATCAATGAGTTTGTGAATCAGGCTTCCCGTGGCGCTGTTCCTGAAGTTTCCTGTTATTCGTTGATGAATAATCCGATGACAGCCTGCGGTTGTTTTGAAGCCATCGCCGCCATGCTACCTACTTGTAACGGTATCATGGTTGTTAACCGTGATTACCTTGGCATGACACCATCCGGAATGAAGTTCACCTCCCTTGCCGGTATGGCTGGTGGCGGTATGCAGACTCCTGGTTTCATGGGCGTAAGTAAACACTATATGACTTCCAAGAAACTGTTTAAAGCAGAGGGTGGACTCAAACGTGTTGTATGGCTGCCTAAAATGCTCAAAGATGAAATTGCAGATAAACTCAAAGAAGTGTGTGAAGATATTGGTATGCCAGAACTCTTTGATATGATCGCAACAGAAGAGCAGGGAACAACTGAAGAAGAGATTATGGAATTTCTTAAAGAGAAAGGACATCCTGCACTTGAAATGGAAACTGCTGTATAGGCTTAGCCCGCAGTCTCTTTGAGAAAAGATAGTAGAATAAGTAAAACTAAAAATAAAAAAAAAACTATTGTATAGAGAACCGGAGGAATCACCATGGCTTTAACAGGTATTCAGATCCTGAAGATGCTGCCCAAGAAGAACTGCGGCGAATGTAGCATCCCTACCTGCCTCGCATTTGCTATGAAAGTAGCGGCAGGTCAGGTGGAAATTGATGAATGTCCATACGTTTCTGATGAGGCCAAGGCCACCATTAGCGAGGCTTCAGCTCCACCTATTCGTACCATTAAAGTTGGTGCAGGTGATGATATTTTCACCGCAGGTGGTGAGACATGTATGTATCGCCATGACAAACGCTTTGAAAACCAGACCGGTATTGCTGTTCTTGTTTCCACTGAAATGAATGATGCTGATGTTGATGGTCGTATTGAACGTTTCAACAAATTTGAGTATGAGCGAGTTGGTGTCATCATGCGGGCTGATCTCATTGCTGTCAAGGATGCCAAAAATGATGAAGCATCTTTTGTGGCTTTGACCCAGAAGGTACTTGACGGTTCCGAAAGAGCAGCTCTTATTCTGATGAGTGATTCTACTGCAAATATGGCAGCAGCTGTCAAAGCATGTGGCGACCGTATTCCCATACTTTATGGTGCCACTCTTGATAATGCCGATGAGATGGCAAAACTTGGTGAATCAGCCAAGGCTCCAGTTGGTGTCAAGGGAAGCAACCTTGACAATTGTGTTGAGATTGCAGAAAAACTCACAGCTGCAGGACTCAAAGATATGGTCATTGATACTGGTGCCCGTACTCTTCGCGCAGCTTTTGAGGACAATGTTGTGGCAAGGCGTTCAGCGGTTACAGCAAAGTTTAAACCTCTTGGTTTCCCAACCATCACTTTTCCCTGTGAAATCACCGATGACCCCATGCTTGAAGCAATGGTGGCCTCCGTGCTTATTGCAAAATATGCGGGTATAATTGTACTGTCCGATCTTCAGGGCGATCTGATCTTTCCGCTCTTCCTGGAAAGGATGAATATCTTTACAGATCCACAGCGACCAATGGTTGTTACCGAGGATATTTATCCACTCACAGGACCTGATGAGAATTCACCGGTGGTTATCACCTGTAACTTCTCTCTCACTTACTTTATTGTCTCCGGTGAAATTGAAGGCTCCAAGGTTCCGACCTGGCTGCTTATTAAAGATACTGAAGGTCTCTCTGTTCTTACAGCATGGGCTGCCGGAAAGTTTGGCGCAGATCTCATTGCTCAGTTTGTGAAAAAGGGCGGAATTGAAGATAAAGTTAAGCATCGCGATCTTATTATTCCAGGTTACCTTGCATCTCTTAAAGGTGAACTTGAAGAAGAGCTGCCGGACTGGAATATTATCATAGGACCTCGCGAAGCCGGACATCTTCCTGTGTTCCTGAAAGAATGGAAACCTTCAAAATAATTTTTATTAATGAGCACTGTTACATTAAAAATAAACGGCAACGAGATTATTGCTGAAGACGGTTTGACCATCCTTGAGGTGGCCAAAAGATCTGATATCAGTATTCCTACACTCTGTTTTATAAAAGGGAAAATCTCCAAAAATCCTTGTAAAATTTGTGTTGTCGAAGTGGAAGGGCAGGATGAGCTCATGCGATCCTGTGTCACCCTTGCCCGGGATGGGATGGTTGTCCAGACCGATTCTGAAGCTGTTGTGGCACACAGGCAGGAGCGTCTTGCCATTCTTTCCGAAACTCATTTCGGTGATTGCAAGGCGCCATGTAATCTGACCTGTCCCGGCCAGATTAATGTACAGGGCTATATTGCCCATGTGGCCCGTGGCGAATATGAAGAGGCCCTGCGGCTTGTCATGGAACGTAATCCGGTTCCATTTTCTGTGGGGCGGGTTTGTCCACGTTTTTGTGAAACAAGATGCCGAAGAATTCTGATCGATGAGCCAGTATCCATCAATCATCTTAAACGTTTTGTTGCCGACTGGTGCATGAGTCATGAGATTGATCTTAAGATTCCCAAAGATAAACCAACCGGTAAACGTATTGCTGTAATTGGTGGAGGGCCAGCAGGACTCACTGCTGCATGGTTCCTGACTCGCAAGGGACATGATGTAACTATTTTTGAAGCAGCGCCAAAACTAGGTGGAGCGCTTCGCTATGGCTTTCCTGATTATAAAATTCCTAAAGAAATCGTTGATTACGAAGTAAATACCATCCTGCGTATGGGGATAAACATTCGACTGTCCCAGAAATGGGGCAAAGATTTCACCCTGCAGGATCTCAAAGACATGGGTTTTGATGCCACCTTTATCGGTATCGGAGCAACGATTGATGTTCCCTTTGACGTGCCATGTACAGACAAGGAAAATGTTTATACAGCTGCCAATTTCCTACGTATGATCAATGAAGGAAGAAAGCTCGATTTAGGCAGTAAGGCTGCAGTCATTGGTGGCAACAATATAGCAATGGAAGTTGCTCGCGCACTGGTTCGTGAGGGTGTTGAACAGGTAACAATTATTTACCCCAGAGCCCGTCTTGAAATGCCTGCCAATCAACGTAATGTAAAAGAAGCTGAGAAAGAAGGTATCCAGTTTCTTCTTATGGCATCTCCAAGCGGATTATGTGCTGTTCCTGATGAAAACAACAGGCTGAAGCTTGATTTGATCAGGATGAAACTTGGTGAGCCTGACAAAAAAGGTAAACGAGATATTTTGCCCATTCCAGGTTCAACAAATTCATTGAGTGTTGATACTGTTGTTTCCTCACTTGGCCAGATGGCTGTTGATGGTGTCATGGCAGGCGGAGAACTCGAAGCACAGCTCAAAATGAAACCGGGCGGCATGTTTTTTGCCAATCCCAGAAGCTCCGAGACCAGTGTGGAAGGAGTTTTTGCCGGAGGTGATGCTGCAAATGGTACAAAATCAGTCATTCAGGCAGTTGTCTCAGCCAGACGTGCAGCAAACAATATCAACGCCTATGTGATGAGCTGCGAAAAGGATCCTGCGGATAATCGGTTTAATTTCACCCGCGGCAGATCTTTTGATGATGTATCTCTGAAAAATTTTGATGAAATCGGTATCAAGCTTCGTGAAAAAATGCCGGAACGGCCCCCTGAAGTTTCCACTCAGGATTATGATGAAGTGAAACTCGGATTTACCGAAAAGATGGCTAAGCGTGAGGCTGACCGCTGTCTGAAATGTGGCTGTACCGCATTTGACCGTTGTGACCTGAAACGTCTTGATATTGACCTGAAGATAAATATTAATAAAACCGGGATGGGTAAAGTTCCTGTTTATCCTGTTGATACCAGCCATCGCGCCATAACTGTTGATCCTAACAAGTGTATATTTTGCGGTCGCTGTGAGAGATCATGTGAATATGACGCTTTAGAGGTTCGCGCAGAATCCATGGATGATAAAGGTCGTCCTGTTGGGCTGACCATTGATTTTAAGGAAAACTGCGTATCATGCGGCAAATGTGTTGAAAATTGTTCCACAGGTGCACTGAATAAAAATAATCGTATTGTGCCCATTCAGGGTGAAAATGTCCGTGAAATAAGGACAACCTGCCCTTATTGTGGGACCGGTTGTCAGATGATTCTCAAGGTCAAAGGTCACACCCTCATGGAGATTACCGCTGATCCAGATGTTGGCCCCAACTATGGTGACCTCTGCGTTAAAGGCAGGTTTGGTCATAATTTTATTCAGCACCCTGACAGATTAAAAACTCCTCTTATCCGTAGACAGAAAGGCATGCCACTGGAACCGGTAAAATGGGATGAGGCACTCGATTTTATGGCTCAGTCCTTTTCACGAATACTCGGCGAAAAAGGCCCTGATGCGTTGGCCGGTTTGTCTTCGGCTCGTTGTACCTCAGAGGAGAACTATGCCTTTCAGAAATTCTTCAGGTCCGGCATAGGGACAAATAATATAGACCACTGTGCCAGGTACTGACACAGTCCAACGGTGACCGGTCTGGTCACAGTACTTGGTTCAGGCGCAATGACAAACACCATCAATGGAATTGTTGATAGTGATGTCATGCTGGTTATTGGCTCAAACACAACTGAGACACATCCCATTATTGGTCTCCGTATGCTTGCTGCTGCAAAAAAAGGTTCAAAACTTATTGTTGCAGATCCGCGTCGTATTAAACTTTGCGACTCTGCTGATCAATGGATGCAGCAAAGGCCGGGAACCGATGGCGCACTCATTAACGCCTTGTGTCATGTCATCATTCGCGACGAGCTTGAAGATAAAGAATATATTGCAGAACGCGCTGAAAATTTCGATGCTTTTAAGGAGTCCATTGCCGACTGTACTCCGGAATGGGCAGCAAAAATTACCAATGTTCCAGCAACTGTCATTGAAGAAGTTGCACATATCTTTGCAAAAGCAGATCGTGCCGGTATCTATTACACCATGGGAATCACCCAGCACACCTCGGGAACAGATAATGTATGTTCCCTTGCCAATCTGGCTGTGATTACAGGAAACCTTGGAAAAGCAGGAGCCGGGCTTAACCCACTTCGAGGTCAGAATAATGTCCAGGGCGCCAGTGATATGGGATGTAACCCCACGTTCTTCCCAGGTTATCAGCGTTGTGATGATGAGACAGCGCGCAAAAAATTTGCAGAAATATGGGATGCCCCGATCACTGATAAACCAGGACTTCTGGCCACTGAGATGGGTGATGCCATAATGGAAGGTAAACTTGCCGGTTTATGGATCATGGGAGAGAATCCAATACTCAGTGATCCCAACAGCGCCCATGCTAAAAAAGCATTTGAACAACTGGATTGCCTGGTTGTGCAGGATATTTTTCTCACAGAAACTGCTGAAATTGCAGATGTGGTTTTACCTGCTGCGTCATTTGCTGAAAAAAATGGAACATTTGCCAATACAGAAAGAAAGGTTCAGCGAGTGAGACGTGCTGTACCGCCTCCAGGTGATGCCAGAGATGATCTTTCCATCATTAATATGGTGAGCAACAGAATGCTCGGCAACAGACATGGCGGATACCAGGGGACCACGGATCCCATTTACCATACTGTGCCACCCCTTGCATCAGATGTGTTTTCTGAAATCACCAAGTGCTGGGTTGCCATGGAAGGTATGAGTTATGACCGACTTGAAGAAGGAGCACTTGCCTGGCCATGTCCTGATACAGATCATCCAGGAACACCTATTCTTCACGAGTCAGGTTTTCCCAGAGGGAAAGCATGGTTGTCTGCAATCACATGGGATGGACCTGCTGAAAATCCCGATGATGAATACCCGCTTGTTCTGACCACAGGAAGGGTACTGTATCAGTATCATACTGGAACAATGACCAGACGTTCTGAGGTTTTGGAAAACTCCGCTCCATCAGCCTATGTTGAAATGAATCCAGCTGACGCAGAAGAATTAAAGCTTGCAGACAATGAAATGGTTCGAGCATCATCTCGCCGTGGCAGTATTGAACTTGCTGTCCGGATTACTGAAAGAGTGGATAAGGGAATTGTTTTTATCCCGTTTCATTACAAGGAAGCCTCGGCAAACCTGTTGACCAACGATGCTCTTGATCCGCACTGTAAGATTCCTGAAGCGAAGGTATGTGCTATAAAAGTCGAAAAAATGTGATTAGTAGATGAAAAGTTCCCCAGCACTCAAGTGCTGGAAAGCTTTTCTGGGTTTCTGTTGTAGGAAAAGTTGAATTTTCGTGGTTGTAAAGACTACTTTTAGTAAAAGATAAAAATATTACAAAATATTAGCCCGGAGATTGTAATGGGAAAAGCTATGACACAGAGGGAAGGAGCAGTGATGATACTCGGCGGAGGAATTGCCGGTATCCAGGCTGCTCTGGATATGACCGACCTTGGTTATTATGTCTATCTGGTTGAGAAATCACCTGCAGTGGGTGGTGTAATGGCCAAGCTGGACAAGACCTTTCCGACCAATGATTGTTCTCTCTGAATCCTGGCGCCAAAGCTGGTAGAGGCCGGTCGGTCTCCAAACATTGAGATGGTCACCAATGCGGATTTTCTTGCATTGGAGGGAAAACCAGGAAATTTCACAGCAAAGCTGAATATTCGGCCACGCTATATTGATGCAGATGCCTGTACAGCCTGTGGTTTATGTACACAATACTGTCCCAAGCATCATTCCGATCCGTATAATGAAGGGCTGGCGATTACCAGACCTATTCACATTGATTATGCCCAGGCGGTTCCTGCAACATATTATATCGACCCTTCTTCATGTATGCATATTCAGCATGATACCTGTCAGATATGTGTGCCGGTATGCCAGAGTCATGCCATCAATTTCAATCAGAAACCAGAGGCACGTGACCTGAAAGTCGGGGCTGTTATCCTTTCACCCGGTTTTGGCAAAATTGCACCCGAGACCCTTGAAAAATTCAGTTATGGAAAGCATCCTGATGTGGTGACCTCCTATGAGTACGAAAGGATGACCACCGCCTCCGGCCCTTTCCTTGGCGAAATTAAATGTTTTTCAGATGGTCGCCATCCCAAGTCAATAGCATTTATCCAGTGTGTAGGCTCAAGAGACCTTGGCTGTGACAACGGCTACTGCTCATCTGTCTGCTGTATGTATGCCATCAAAGAAGCACTGGTGACAAAGGAACATGATCCTGAAGTAGATATAACTGTCTACTACATGGATATTCGTACCCAGGGAAAAGATTTTGACGCGGCCCGTGAGCGTGCTGAAGCCATCGGCATCAAATTTGTTCGGGCAAAAGTTGCTGACGTGACTCCGTGGGATAATCATCTTAAGCTGACCTATTCAACACTTGACGGTCAGCATATTTTTGCAGCCCATGATATGGTTGTGCTTTCTGTTGGTCTTGAATCACCAAAAGATGCCAATAAGATAGCTGATATCACCAAAATCGACCTTAATCATTACGATTTTTGTAAGACCGAGACATTTGCTCCCCTGCAGACCTCTCAGGAAGGAATCGTTGTTGCAGGAGCGTTCCAGGGACCAAAGGATATCCCTGAATCAGTTACTCAATCTTCCGGTGCAGCAGTTCTCGCCTCCACTGTGTTGAAGAAACAGAGAGGTAAGGGCACAATCAGCAAGGAATATCCCGATGAACTTGCAGTAACCGATGATGATGAGGTACGCATTGGTGTCTTTGTCTGCCATTGCGGAATCAACATCAGTTCTGTTGTTGACTGCCCCGAGGTTGCAGAAAATGCGGGTGGCATGGAAAATGTTACCTATTATACCGAGAATCTCTATTCCTGTTCTCAGGATGCACAGGAGCAGATTAAAAAGACCATCAAGGATCAGAAGTTGAACCGTGTGGTAATTGCAGCCTGTTCTCCAAGAACTCATGAGCCGCTTTTCCAGGAAACCCTGAAGGATGCAGGGCTTAACCGGAACCTCTTTGAGATGGTCAATATTCGTGATCAATGTTCCTGGGTACATGCAAATGAGCCTGAAGCAGCCACTGAAAAATCGAAAGACCTTGTTCGCATGGCAGTTTCTAAGGCAGCTCACATTCAGCCCCTGCCCGAACAGACCGTGCCTGTGACCCCCAAAGCTCTTATTCTTGGTGGTGGCGTGGCTGGTATGACCGCTGCATTGTCACTGGCTGACCAGGGATTTCAGTCTGTTCTTGTTGAAAAAAGCTCTAAAATCGGCGGCAATCTGCTGAATTTGAAAAACACCCTTGCAGGAGACACAACAGCAGGCTATCTGAAGACACTTACCACAAAGGTGAAAAAATCATCTAAAATAGATGTGGTTACAGATGGTACTCTTGCCCAGACTTCAGGGTTTATTGGAAATTTCAGTTCAGTCATTGAAAGTGGAAAAGGCAAGAAAAAGAAAGAACAGACCTATGATCACGGTGTCATTGTCGTGGCCACCGGTGGTCATGAGCATCGCCCTGATTTGTACCAGCTCGGCAAATCCAAAAAGGTTGTTACCCAGCAGGAACTTGAGATCAAACTTGCCGGTCGTGCCAAGAATCGTGCACCCAATTCAATTGTTATGATTCAATGTGCAGGATCACGCGGTGAGGATCTGAATTACTGTTCCAAGGTCTGCTGTAATCATGCAATGAAAAATATTCTGAAGATTAAGGAAATCAATCCTGATTCTCAGATTATTGTTCTCTACAGAGATATCAGAACCTATGGTTTTGCAGAAGATGCTTATCTTGAGGCCAGAAAGAAAGGCGTGATTTTTATTCCTTACGAAGTTGACCGCAGGCCTGTGGTCACCTCAAAAGGCAGTAAAGTTCAGGTTGATTTCTTTGATACCATTATGCAGGAAGAAGTATCAATGAATCCTGATCTTGTAACGCTATCTGTGGGAATTGTACCACAAGGAACTGATGAGCTTTCTAAAATGCTCAAACTTCCTGTCACTGCCAATGGATTTTTCCTGGAAGCACATGTGAAACTTCGTCCGGTGGAAGCCGCGGTTGATGGTGTTTATATCTGCGGGCTTGCCCACGCACCAAAACCGGTTGAAGAGACAATTGTTCAGGCGCAGGCAGCAGCAGCTAAAGCGGCAATGCCACTGGTTAAGGGCTATGTTACCGTTGATCCCATTGTCTCCAGTGTTGAGCAGGATAAGTGTATCGGCTGTGGAATATGTGTAAGCCTTTGCCCCTATGGCGCAATTCAAATGGAAAAGGTCGACAAGAAGCGTAAGGCAAAAACCATCTCAGCCTCTTGTAAGGCCTGTGGTATTTGTGCTTCACACTGTCCAACTTTTGCCATCTCCATGGGTGGCTTTACCAACGAACAGCTGACATGTCAGATTGAAGCCTTTGGTAATAAAAAAGCGGAAGAAACAGTAGAAGCTTAAATCTTAACGATTATTGAAAAGTAAAACGAGTAATATACGGAGAATAAAACATGTCCGATAATTCATTCAGCCCAAAAATTCTTGGGTTTCTCTGCAACTGGTGTTGCTATGCAGCAGCAGATGCAGCCGGGGTATCGCGTTTTCAATACCCGCCAAACCTTCGAACGGTGCGGGTCATGTGTACCGGAAGAGTTGATCCTTCCTTTGTTTTAAAGGGATTTCTTGAAGGTGCAGATGCCATATTTACCGGCGGCTGACAACTTGGTGAATGTCATTACCAGGTCGGTAATTATGATGCGATGGGAATGGATGCACTTGTTAAAAAAGTGCTGAGAGATGTCGGGATAAACGAAGAACGTTTCAGTCTTCAATGGGCCTCTGCCGCTGAAGCCCCGCTTTTTGTGAAATTGATAACTGATTTTACAGAGAGAATGAAGGAGCTCGGGCCGATAGGTGAAGCTGAAGGACTTTCCAAAGATGAAGTTCAGGAGCGAATTAAGAAGGCTCTTGATGCTGTTTCGAGCAGGAAGGTTCGTATCAGTTTTGGTAATGCTACTAAAGCTGTCCGTAAGGATGGCATCTGGACAGCTGAGCATATCAATGGAATTATCAACACAAAAATGGAAAAATCATTGGCATCGCTCAGCGAATAGTTCTTTACCTTTTTGATTTAATAAAAACCCTGTTCCCCATAATGAGGAGCAGGGTTTTTTGCGTTTTTACGATAAAAAGCAACAGATTAGAGCGTTACTGTGATATACAGATATTGTGAGAGTATCCAATGAGTCAGCGACTGAGGAAAGATTATGCCAGCTTATACGATAGCTTTTATTCCTGGTCACTGTTCAGTTTTCGTCTGTAGATATAAAACAGGGTGAGCCATTCCATGGTATCGGTAAATTCAACCGCAACACTGTCACTGGTATGACGAACAACTGTTGCCATAAGGTCGTTGATGATCAGGTTGCTGCTGCCTCCCCGTAACTCTATAGAAAGACAATATTTAATTCCTGATTCTAAGTGCTCACTGGTCTTGATTAAGGCACCGGTGGCACTTAAGTTCTGTATTTTTCCCCTGAATATATTTTCTGCCTTATCAGAAATTAGCACAGCAGTTTCAATGGTCAGGCGGGTCGTTTCTCTTTTTTCATTTGCAATATTCATATGAGATTATGCTCGCCTTCATCAAGAGAAAGATTGTGATATCTTTTTGATCGTTGAGGTTAAGTTTTTCATTTATACAAAACTGTTCCGTCTTTGCCAATAGGTAAAAATACCAGTTCACTATGACGATTCATCCCATAACACAATATCTCTAGAGAAAGCTGGAAGGCCGTAGCGGTCTTGAAGGATAATACATGACAGTACCGATTCAATATCTGCGATAGGCTGCAAATCGTTTCCTCTTTTGCAGGAGATCTATATAATAACTGTTTACTTTGCCGATGAGATTATGTGTCTCTTTATAAGGTGCAGGGCGTCCATGATTTAATTCTTCAAGATTTTCTCCAGCATTCCAAGCCGATAATACCAGTTCCAGCCTGCCATCGAATTTATAATTATATTTAGAGATGAGATAACAGGTGAGAAGAATATTAACAGCAGGATCAAAGAGATCTTCTTTCTTGAGATTGGCCAGTCTCTTGTGGCTGACAGATCGAAACCTGAATTTTGACTGTGACAGTTCTTTAGCAGCCTGTTTCCCAGTCGTGTAGATGATCTGGCCAAGCCCCATAGCTCCCTTAACTGAAACCGCACGCGGGTCAGCACCAGATTCTGCGAGAATAAGAGCACGGATAAAATCTGGGCTAACAGTATGGTGTGCTCTGAAAAAAGTGAATTGTGAATAGTAATCTATGAGTTTGCTGTACGGAGAAAGTCGTTTGAAAGCCTGCGAACTCACTTCGTTGTTTTTATATTTGTTCAGAGCATGTCTTAAGGGAGAGGCATTAATCCCTTGACTGCTAAACAGTGTAATAATGACAAGACACAACAGTATTGAGCGTATTTGTTTTCTCATTTACTCCTCTGTTTGCGGCAATACTGAGCGTGAATAAAAGTGCGAGATGGTCTGATAGAGCATATAAGGGTCTTTAACTCCGCTTGTTTCCCGGATTGAATGCATGGCAAGACTGGGAATTCCAATGTCTACCGTCTGTATACCAAGGTTTGTGGCTGCAATGGGGCCTATGGTTGAGCCGCAGGTTAAATCATTATTCATTACAAATTCCTGAACAGGAACGTCCACTTCACTGGCAAGCATTTTATAGAGGGCTGCGGATTTGCTGGTGGTTGCATAGCGCTGGTTACTGTTGTATTTAATTACCGGGCCATGATTGAGCAGGGGAAGGTGCTGTGGGTCATGTTTTTCTGGAAAATTTGGATGTACACCATGCGCGTTGTCTAGTGAGAGAAAATATGAATCGTGAAGGGCCATGTTTCGATCAGAGGCTTCGGGTATTAGCCGGCTTAGAACAGTGGAAAGGAAATTCCCTCGGGCGCCGGCCATGCTTGATGAACCGATTTCTTCATGATTGCTGCAGAGCATCAGGCAGTTGTCATTTATCTGATTCTGTAGCAGACTTTTGGCACTCACAAAACAGCTGACAAGATTATCAAGACGACCGGCTGTTATAAAATCATTATGAACACCTGTCACTGTGGGAGGTTGAGTGTCATAACAGAAGAGGTCAAAACCGAGAATGTTTTTTACCGGCAGGTCTGGGTGCTCAAGTTTAATTTGTTGGAGAAGTACATCGTTAAAAAACGTCTTTTCCTGCCCATTCGTTGAATGACACAATAGTGGATAAAGGTGTTTTTGCCTCTTAACGGTGTGTTCCTTGTTTGCATCTCTGTCAAGGTGAATGGCAAGGCTTGGAATAATCGCAACCGGCCTTTTAAAGTCAATCAGGCAGGTTAAAATAGTTCCTTTTTCATCAGAGCACATGACACGCCCTGCAATGCCAAGGTCCCGGTCAAACCATGTCGCTAGAAGTGGTCCACCATAAACTTCAACACAGAGTTGTGTGGTTGAATTGCTGTCTCTCACAGGTATCGGTTTGAGCTGGAGAGCAGGACTGTCTGTATGTGCCCCTGTCATTCTCCATGCTGCATTGGCAGCTGATTTCTTGGCCAGTTTAATCCCGATAATCGTTCCATTGTCACGGACGCAGTAATATCCTTCACCTGCCCGGGTATCCCATGTTCTGTTTTCAAAAAGTTGTTTAAAACCGTTTTTTTGAAAGAGATCGGAAATGTATTTTACAGCATGAAAAGGAGTTGGGCTACTGCTGAGAAAACTAAAAAAATCCTGATTAAATTGTTCTAAATGCATTGATTATGGTTTGATTGTAAAATTTTGCTGTCTTAGACATTAGGCGAAAGTGCAGCAATTGTATTATATGCTGAAGCCATGGCCTGACGACTGTAATCTGAAATCTGGGGAGTGGCTGAACGTGCCACCTTTTCTTCTGAGATTGAATCTGAGTTTTTATCTTCGCTGGATTGTTCAGGGTCAGATTCGATTTTGGATGATTTCTCAGTTTGTTCCTGCATTTCTTTCATCGCCTGTGCCTCTTTGGTACTGGCCTGAGCAGCAATGTTTCGGTCGGCAGCAGACGGGCTTGCCGGTGCAAGGGCAGCACGACGAACAGTACGCATTTTCTGGATCGTCGTTTCAGGAGTCTTTTCCTTTGTCATATCAATTGGGACTTCACCGCTGCTAGCATAACGTTTTCCATCAGGTCCGGTTTGATAGGAAAATGATGCTCCGCCTGCAGCATATTGCCCGGCAGCTGAGAGATGGGCCTGTTCGTGGCTTCTTACCTCTATATCTCTTGCTTTCAATTCGTGGAGCATTTTCTGTTCTTCAGCATTTAGAGATTGTTGATCCGGTCCCTTTGGAGTGTTGCTTTGATCATATGCTGTTTCATCAGCGGTTGGGGATGCTGTTTTTTGTGAAAGCTTTTTACCCTCTGATGAGAGAGAAACAGTTTCGTCTAAAGATTGTTCTGAAGATTGAGCTGTTGACGATGTCTCATGGCCAAAATTTATCCTGTCCCCAGGAAAAGGAGAACCATTTTGAACCTGAGTGTAAACCTGTGAACTGTATGATTGGGAGACAGTCTGCATAATCGAAACTAATGTGAGAATTTATATTATATATTTTTCAGTATATGGTTTGAAGAAAGAAAAATCAAACTGAGACAAAAAAGAAACTTTCTGTCACTGCTTTGCTAGTGATTAAACGTTTTATTTTTCCAGTAATTGGGCATTTTTTATAAGTACCTTACAGAATATTTCCTTGTTTTTTAAGAAAATGTTTTCATAAGGTACTTATGCCCCCTTGTGGGTGTTAGGGGACATTACTGATATTTTTCTTTCAGATCATACAACTTGTCGAGGTAGGTTTCTGATTGTTTTAATGCGGAACCGCCTGTTTCCATTTCGGCAATGAGCATGTTAACAGGGGTTTTTAGAGCAATACCGTGACGGTTATTATTCTCAGTGTTTGCCAGATCAACAAGGAGGATAGCATAGTAGGTGACAACCATTCGCGATAACGAGTCACGTCTAAAGAGATACAATCTGCCGCCCATGGTATTTAAGAAAAAACAGGCATATTCATAGAGCGCATCTCTGTCTATACCACGAGCATATGTGGTCATACTGCAATCTGGTGTGGTGAGAAGAAAATAATAAGAAGAAAGGATTTCTTCAATGCTGCCTTTTTCGTTGTCCAGAATACCTTTCATCATAAGAATATTATTCTTATCGGAAACTCTGAAGAAATGGGCAGTATTTTTAAGGATGGTGTACAGGTCGTCAGATTCCCGAGTCACTTGTGGCGGGTTTGCCAGCAACTTTTTACTGAGAGCTGAAAAATGACTTTTGCTGGTAGTATTAAGTTTAAAGCCAGCCATATAGGGCTGACTATCAAGATGTTTGTAGAATTTGTCTAATTGCTGTGTTGGCTTGTCACAGCTCGAGATTGCTTCTGTTGCCTGAGTTTTTTGTTTGAATTCGGGAAGAGGAACCGGCATAACAGCAAGTTCTTCATCTACGGTTGTCGGGGTGATTTTCTGATCAAGACGTTCAGAATTTTGCTCTTCTGTAGAGGAGACTGTCAGTGGTAGATCGGCCTGAGCGGATTGATCAATAATTTCCTCTTCAACAGTCGGTGGTTCAGAGGATTTTTGTTCTTCAGTGGTTACACTGTCTGGTGCGGCCTGATCAGTCTCTGTGGGTGTTTGTCCTGAATAAAAATAAAAACTGCCGGCAGCAATTGCTGCAAGAGAAACGAAAGCAAGAATTGCAATAACAAGCTTTGATTTCTTGTTTGGTAAGGAGGTTTTTCCTGGTATTTTTTCTTCAGAAGGGTCCATGGAAGGGTTTGTTAAAAGAAAAAGTTATCTGTATCTTTTTAACCTAATATACAGCAGCATGTCTCGAAAGTCACGGCCAATCACATGACTTCAAATATCATTATTTTTCCGTTATGATTTTGTTTTCCACTTGACTCAATTTTGCTAAAGCACTATTGTTCCCACCAATTTAATAGAAGTTTAGGAATCCCCCGAAAAGGGGCAAATTTTAATAAATAAATTGTATGGAGGAAACACAATGACAATTTTCGTAACAGGCCACTCAAACCCTGATACCGATTCAGTAACCGCGGCAATCGGTCTTGCTGCTCTTTTGAATGCACAGGGCAAGGATGCCAAAGCTTGTATGCAGTCCTCTCTTGAAAACCTCAATCCGGAATCAACTGTAGTTCTTGAGCGTTTTGGTCTCACTGCTCCTGAAGAAATGATGGATGTTGCCGGTAAAACCGTTGCTCTTGTAGATTTTAGTGATATCGGACAGGCTCCTGCCAATATTACCGATGCAGAGGTTGTTACTATTGTCGACCATCATAAAGTTGGTGATGTTACAACTAATCAGCCTATTCTTGTTCGTGTAGAGCCTGTTGGCTGTACTGGAACAGTACTGAACAAAATGTACAAAGATGCAGGTGTTGCAGTTCCTAAAGATGTTGCAGGCGGAATGCTTTCAGCTATTCTTTCTGACACCGTTAATTTCAAATCCCCCACCTGTACCGATGATGACAAAGCTGCTGTTGCAGAGCTGAAAGTTACTGCCGGTGTTGAAGATACAGACAGCCTTTTCATGGAGATGCTCAAAGCAAAATCTTCTGTTGATGGAGTTCCTGCAAAAGATCTTCTTTTCCGTGACTACAAAGATTTTGATATGAACGGTAAGAAAGTAGGTGTTGGACAGCTTGAGCTTGCCACCCTTGATCAGGTTGCTGCCATTCGTGATGATCTTCTTGCTGCTGCTCAGGAAGTAAAAGCAGATGGACGCCACACTGTTCTTCTTATGCTCACCGATGTTGTGAAGGAAGGTACTGATCTGGTTGTTGTTTCTGACGATGAAGCTCTTATCGAAGGTGCTTTCGGTGCGAAACTCGACGGTGGTACTTCCATGTGGGTTGATGGCATGATGAGCCGTAAAAAACAAGTTGTACCTGATCTGCAGAAAGCTTTTGGCTGCTAATTGCAGTTGAACCTATAGCGTTTTAGCGCTGTTAGTTCCAGCTTTAGAGGGCGTTTCCGGGGTAACTCGGAAACGCCCTTTTTATTTCGTAAGTTTATTCCAGAAATCTTTTTAGATTTGTAACCATTCAGCGTAATTTATTTTTGAGCTTCAGATTTAATTCACAAAATTCGGCAACTCACCTTGAAACAATAACGCCAAAGCTGTTGT
>DQTH01000117.1 GCA_015662865.1 Desulfocapsa sulfexigens | reverse complement strand
GCACGAAACTGGATCCCCGCCTACGCGGGAATGACAGCCCATTGGCATTTAAGTTTTCATGCCTTATCAATAAATTACCGTATACCTTGTGAATCCGGCTGAGTTTCATACGTAATCAGAAACTACTTTGAGAGGAGGTTTTGAACTTCGGTGGTCAGTTTGCCCGTATCTTAATGAGTTCTGCGACAATGGAAACCGCTACTTCAGAAGGGATTCTGGAGGATATCGGGATACCAATGGGAGCATGCAGGCGATTTTGCAAGGATTGCCATAGGTTGTCTCTTTGGAGTACTTTTTCAAAAGAAGTGATTTTCTTTTTACTTCCCATCAGTCCAATGTAATGTGCGGAGGTTTCGGCAGCCTGTTGAAGAAGAACAAGGTCGGTGGGATGGTCAGGGCCTGCGATGACTATAAAATCGCTGGAATCTGGTGGGGTTTCAGAAAAAATCTCTTTATAACCATGCAGAAGAAGGGTGCAGCTTTCCGGGAAGTGTTCAGGCAGCATGAGTTCCTGGCGGGGATCAATAACGAAAATTTCAAATCCGTTTCGTTCTGCAAGCTACGCAACTTCCCTTGCCACATGACCTGCTCCCAGCAAAAACAGTTTGCCATGCCTGGTCTGTTTTGGTTCTTTTTGGTGGAATGCAGCTTCTTCCGGATTGCCAAAATCAACTTTTTCCAGTTGAATTTCCAGTTTGCCGCCGCAGGAAGGAAGGGTACCGGGAAGAAAAGAGCTGATTTCCAGCACACGTTTTTGGGTTGTGAGTGTTGCGCAGGCCTCAAGAACCTGCAGCTCATTACTGCCTCCACCCACAGTCCCGAACACAAGCTTTCCATCAGCCCAGAACAGCCTGTTACCGGGCCTGGCAGGACCCTGGCCATCTGAAGAGAGAACAGTGGCCATCACCCCGGAGATTTTTTTGCGGCAAAGTTCCTTGAAAATGTGTGGAATCATGGCCTCTGGTCAGTAAAGATCGTTATACATCTCAACAATCTCTTTAATCAGAGGAAGTCTCGGGTTGGTGACCGTGGAGTTGTCTTCAAAAGCCTGCTCTGCCATCTGCTCCACTTTGACCAGATAATCCTCTTTAGATATATCAAACTCACGAACTTTAAGGGGCAGATTCAACTCTTTTTGCAGGTTGATGATTTCTTTGACCAGAAATTTCACAGCTTTTTCCGGATCATTGGTGTCATACCCGAGAGCGCGGGCAATATCATGATAACGTTCGTGGGCAATGTATCTGCTTCCCGGCATGAGTGGATTAAAACGACTGGGATTTTCCACACCATTATAGCGAATGGTTCTGGGCAGGAGCAGGCTGTTGGCCAGGCCGTGAGGTATGCGGAACATTGAACCCAATGAATTGACCATGGCATGATTGAGTCCTGGTTTTGCATTGCTTACTGCCATGCCTGCCAGGCTTGCCGCATTATACACCTTGTCTCTTGCCACAGACTGATTTTGCAGAGTGGCTTTGGACAGAGAGGAAAAAATCAGCAGGATGGCTTTCATGGCCATGGAATCAGAATAATCAGATGCCAGTGGTGACACATATGCCTCAAAAGCATGGCTGAGAATGGTCATTCCGGTAACTGCAAAATCTTTGGCATCGGCAGGAGGAAAGAGCTGTGAGTCCACCAGAGTGACATCAGGAAGAAGTTCGCATGAATGAAGAGTACGACGTTTATCCCTGTTGCCGTCAAAGATGGTGACAGATGCATACATTTCAGTGCCGGCTGCAAGTGTTGTGGGTACTGAAATCAAAGAAACCTGCCTTGCGGGCGGCTTGGTCTGACATTCGGGAAAATCGGCCTCATGGAGATTCAGGGATGAATGGGAAAAGGAACTTTTGGGCCGCTGATAAAAGTAGCGCATGGCCTTTGCAATCTCAATGGTGGCACCGTCTCCAATGACCAGAATTGCGGTTGGCCGAAACTGCTCCATGCAGCGTACTCCATTTTCAATGGCATCAATGGTTGGTAATGCTGGTGTTTCGCAGAAAAAATCAGTCTGGACCGGATAGCTTTGACTGTTCAGCTGCTTGAGAACAGTATCCATGTGACTGTTGTCCATAAGATTTTTCTCTGTGACAATCAAGGTACGTTCTGTTCCGGTAAGAGCTTGCAGGTGATTAATACACCCCGGTGAGAAAAGGATTTTTTCCGGAATTTTCCATTCTCTCAGGCGGATCTGAGCGTTTTGCACGAGCTTGCAGGACAGGAGCATATCCACTGAGAGGAGAGCAGTGGTAGGATTTCCGGCCTGTTTGTCTTCTGCAGAAGTAATGTTGTTCCTGGTTGTTGTGATAAGCTCACAGACATCGCCACAACTTGCCGGTCTGTTCAAAATGGTGTGTGTGACTCTAAGCTTTGTGGAAAATTCTTCAGCCAGGTTTTTATCTCTGGCATGGAGCACAGCAGTGTGGGTCGAAGAGCTGAATTCCAGCACAGCTTCACAAAAGCAGAGCCCTTCGTACCAGCTTTCGGCAGCAAGAATGGAAAGAACCGGAACAGCTTTACTTCTGGAAAGAGGAAAATCCACACCTATGCCGCCTATTTCAGTAAGAAGAAGCTTGGTGTCTTTCGGCACGTTAAAACCTGCCATTTTGGCGAGTTGTACCGCATCACGTCCTGCACAATCCGGGTTGGCTACCCCTGTTTCCGGATCAAACAGGAGTTCTTCCAGAAGGTCTTTTTCCTGTTCTGAGGTAAGATGACAGGATTTCTGCATCAACAGATCCAGCGTTTGAAAGTAAACTTCCCGGCTGATAATAACGGTTTGTTCAGATGTGGAGATGAGGCCGTTATCAAAGTGCTTTGACGCTATGACATCTGTGGCAGCCTGTTCTATGTCGGCTGAGCGGTCGATGAGGCAGGGAGTATTGACCTGTCCCATCCCCAGTATCGGAATTTCGGGAAATGGTTGTTGTGATTCAGTTGCGCAGTCATTTTCATCCATGAGGATGAGGCTGATTTCCGGGTTCTTGCTGAGTGCACTGATACTTTTTTCAGAACTTACGGATAGCCACTGAATTGCAAATGGTGGTGCTCCTGCGTCTGTGGCTGCTTCCTGCATGAGCTGTGCTGCAGCAAGGGACGAGGATTGGACAGAAGAACGGAAGCAGAAAATTATCGGATTACGGGTTTTAACACTGAGTATTGTCTGGGAAAGTACAGTTGCAGTCGGGTGTTCCGAGGCTGGAATTGAAGCGAGAATACCCACAGGCTCAGCCAGTAATTGCTGGCCGCTGATTTTATTGTCTTCAACAATCCCGACAGTTTTCACATTTTTTAATTTCTGTTCCAGGCCGCTGCTTGCAAAAATGTTTGTTACAGATACATCTTCAACTATACCTCTGCCGGTTTCAGCAACGGCTTTTTTTGCGAGAAACAGATGTTTGGCGGCGCCTGCTCTTGCCATGTTGCTGACAATCCAGTCAATGGATTGCTGGTCCATTTGAAGATAGGCATCCTGAGCAGACATTGCCTGGAAAATTAATTCATCAACGCGTTCTGCATCTGTCAGGTTGGCGCTGTCGGTATGAAGCATAGTGTATACCTTGCTGGTAAAGGGAAACGACGAAGCAATATTTTAAAATCATACTTTTGTCATGTTGGATTATGTGGCATTTTCAATTGTTTTGTCAAGCCGGGTAAGTGCCACTTTGTTCCATTTTTCATTCAAAAATGTAATACATTTTTCATTTGATGAATAAAATAAGGTGGAAAGAGTCATAAAAAAAAATGAAATTTTTTTTTATTTTTTCTTTTAAAGGAGGAGGAGTGTTAGGGGTTGGGTGCGGTTGTTAGGATTTGTTATTGGACATATGTATTGATATTATTGTAAAGTCAAATTTTTGTCTAATAGAAACTAGTAGTCAGTTTTTTAGCGATGTTGATCCATCTTCTTGTTAATGCTATGGAAAACTTTGCCAGATATTTGTAGAAACGGACCTCAAAGCCAGAGCTCATTCCTACATGCGGCTGACTTGCCGGAAAAGGTCTTTATCGTGATAGAGACAAGTCTGTCCTGACCCTGATGAAGGATGGAAATTTAGGAATTCCGGATTCGTAAAATCCATAATATTTGAAAGTAATGATGGCACCAATTGGAGGAGGATTATTTCGTACTGCATCACTTAAACCACTTCCAATTTTAAATCGGAGGCCGGGGCTGTCAGGAAACTCTACAAAAAGTGAGCCGAGGCGTCCCAGATTCCGGCCTTTTCCGGGAATGTGATCAATAACAACGGCCTCTGTATCGAGGAAATTCTTCACCTTCAGGATATCATTACTTCGTCCTGTGGTGTAGAACGCTTCAGGATTTCTGACGATCAAACCTTCGCCACCCAGCTTTTCTATCCGCTGTAGTTCATCTTTTATCTGACTGATTTGAGAAATACTTTTTTGGAGAATAACATAGGCAAAGCTGGAAGGATGGCTGGAGAACCAGCTTTGTGCTGTCTGTATTCGGGCTGAAAAGGCTCCCGGTTCCAGCGGCACGTCAAAGATGGCAAATTGAATATCCAGCCAGCCTTTGTGAGGAGTCTGTTTTTTGACAATTGATACTGTTTTTTCAAAGGTTCCGCGGCCTCCCCAGAGCTCGCCCTCCAGTGGGAAAGGGGGCAGGCCGCGGATAAAAGTCTCTGGCGGATGAAGAAGGTGGCCGTTTTTACTGTAGAGCTTCTTTCCATCCCAATAGCCACGAACGCCATCGAGTTTTTCACTCATCAGCCAGCCGCTAACCTCAATATTATCCCTGTAAACATTGGGTAGCATGATTTCGAGGGCGAAAGCATGCTGGGGGGAAAAGCAGATGACCAGCCACAGGATAATAAAATCTTTAATTATGATAAACCATTTAGAAATCAAAATCTGAGATGGATTTGTAGATAAGCGTAGACTTCGAAAAACTTCATATTCGAGGGCGAGGAAATCACATTATTTCGGCGTACTAGGGTACTTTGAAATAATGTGATTTTTGTTGCAACGAAGAAGATGAAAAGTTTTTACGAATCCATCAATCATTTTATGCCTACAGCACATCAGCAAGGGGAGTCACTTCCATATTAAAAGCATTACCCACAGCTTCATAGGTGAGTTTTCCCTGGTAGCAGTTGAGTCCTCTGGCAAGGGCGGTATCATTGGCCAGGGCGCTGAAACCGTGCTCAGCCAGCTTCATTGCATAGGGTACAGTCTGATTAACAAGGGCAACAGTGGACGTGTGGGGGACAGCTCCCGGCATGTTGGCAACTCCGTAATGCACAACTCCATCCACCACATAGGTGGGATCGGCATGGGTGGTTGCTCTGATGGTTTCCACGCAACCGCCCTGATCCACAGCCACATCCACGATGACTGAGCCGTCTTTCATATAGGCGAGCATGTCGCGGGTAACAAGATTTGGGGCCTTTGCACCGGGAATCAGTACAGCGCCAATAAGGAGATGGGCTTCTTTCAGATAGGCCCTGATATTAGCTTCGTTGGAGCTCATGGTTGTCATTCTTCCCTTGAAGACATCATCGAGATACTGGAGTCGTTCATGACTGAGATCCATGATAATGACCCGGGCGCCCATGCCCATGGCAATTTTTGCAGCATTGGTGCCAACTACTCCACCGCCCAGTACGACCACGGTTGCAGGAGAAACACCTGGAACTCCGCCCAGGAGCATGCCCCGACCTCCCTGATGTTTTTCAAGGTAATGGGCACCGACTTGAGTTGCCATTCTGCCTGCCACTTCGCTCATGGGGGTGAGCAGAGGCAGATGACCGTTGGCGGTCTGAACGGTTTCATAGGCAATGGCTGTGGTTCCTGCTGCCAGGAGGGCTTCTGTCAACTCTCTTTCAGCAGCAAGATGCAGATAAGTAAAAAGAATCAGGTCTTCCCTGAGATATTGATATTCGGAAGGGATGGGTTCCTTTACCTTGATTACCATTTCCGCTCCCCAGGCTTCTTCTGCACTCACCATCTCCGCCCCGGCATCAATGTAGCGCTGACTCTCAAGTCCTGAACCAACTCCCGCATCATTCTCAACCAGTACTTTGTGACCGCGTCCAATCAGGGCTTCCACACCGGCCGGAGTCATGGCCACTCTGTTTTCCATGGTTTTGATTTCTTTTGGTACGCCGATAATCATGGTATGTCTCCCTATTTTATTAGAAATTTCTTTCCCAGATGGCAGAGAAGCAGTTCTGCAACAGAATCAGCACCATTTGTCAGGGCTGGTACTGCCCTCTGGTTTAAACAAAGCTTATCGAGGCTTTTTATCCATTCTCCTGAGAGGAATGCCTCTTGACGGAGAGTATGTCCATTTAATCTGGCAGCACAAAACTGTTCAAGAACAGCTGATTCAGGAAAAGTTGTCCGCCCCACAGTTACAATGGGAACTCCAGCCTGATAACATTCTGCCACAGTGGAATATCCACTTTTGCATATAACCAGATTGGCAGCATTGATGAGATCCGGGTGATAAAAAGCGCTGTCTCTTGAAAGCAATAAAACATTATCGCCAATTTGTCGGGTTTTTTTCTGGCCGGCGAGCAGGAAAAAACTGTCTGAAACAGCGGGTAGTTTATTTACAAAAGGAAGTTCCAGATCAATGCCGCCCATGGAGATAATAATTAATTTTTTGTTCCGGCAGTTCAGTTTGTCTCTGGTTTTTTCTCGCTGGCTGCGTATGTTGCGAAATATCGGGCCACAGTTGAGATCGGTATTGCCAGTACTGCAGGCGGGTTCGGTACGAATGTGGAGATCAACCTGTTTGTAGTGTGTGGCAAATGATTCAATAAATGGTAGCAGGGCAGGATTGTCCGGCAGATATGCCTTGTAAATCCAGTCCCAGGTAAAGTTTTCAATGAGTACTGATGTGATGCCTGCTTCTCTGGCCACTGCAATGCCAAGTGGTGCAATATCGCAGAGAACCAGTCTGCTTCCTTTAATTTTTTCTGAGAGTTCTTTTACAAGAGAGCTGTCAAAGGGAAGAAATTCCTGCAATCGGCTGATTGTTGCCGGAAGATCCGCCTGCAGGCCGTTTTTCTGGATCAGGCCGATGTCACAGGCCAGAGAATGATAGCTGAAGTTGCTCAGTGTTTCAGCAAAGAGAGATTCGGGAACAGTGGTGAAAAGATGGGGATGAATAGTCGGCGATTGTTTCTGCAGGGCTTCCAGCACTGCGGTCATGCGGGTGGCATGACCGAATCCGTGCGGTGTTATGAAGCAGGCAATTTCTATTATATCATGTTCCATGCTGATGGGGCTGGTCACCGTATGGGTGGATATGTTCATGGCTGTGAACCTGTTTCTGCTTACAGCGAATCAGTTGCCTGTCCTGTATGGTATAAAGCCTGGTACAGGTGGAGGCAAGAAAATCAAGATCATGGGAGATTATTATGTGGGCCTGGTCCAGCCCGCGTAAAATGTTGATGAGCCGTTCCCTGGTGGCAGGGTCAAGATTATTGCTAGGTTCGTCGAGGAGCAACAGTTTCGGCCGCATGGAGAGAATGGTCGCCAGGGCAACAAGTTTTTTTTCACCACCGGATAATCTGTGGGTGATTCGATCCTCAAAACCATTCAGCCCCAGCTGTTCCAGGGTGCGGATGGAAAGTGTGCGTGCCTCATCAGGTGTCGCGCCATGGTTCAGGGGACCAAAGGCTACATCTTCGAGTACGGTTGGAGAAAAAAGCTGATCGTCTGAATCCTGAAAAAGAAACCCCAGCTTGCTCCTCAGCATGCGGAAGTCTTTTTCGCCTGTCATTGTTTTTCCCTCCAGCAACACTTCTCCTTCCGAGGCTTTCAATAAGCCCATTATAATCTGGAAGAGAGTTGTCTTCCCGCAGCCATTGGGGCCGATGAGGCCTATCCTTTCATTACTGATACGAAAATTAACTGTATCAAGAAGGCGGCTATTTTTGCCCGGTAAGGAATAACTGAGGTTGCGGAGTTCAAGGAGTGGCTGGTCAGAGGTCATAATGAATTATAACAGAAAAGGGAAAGTCCAGCCAGAAAGAGACTGATGAGGAGCATAATAATAAGAAAAAAATAGTCAGCCTTACCGGGCGGTGACTGGTTCAGTGGAATGAGCCTGCCGTTAAAACCACGCAGGAGCATGGCTTGATGTACTCGTTCAGCCCTGTTCCAGCTTTTTACCAGGGTCATGCCAAAGAGATGGCTGTATGTCCGATAGGTGTGCATGGTGTTGGCAGGAGAAAAACCTCGTAGTTTTGCTGCCCGAAGCAGGCGATGATACTCCTGGTTGATCACAAAGAGCTGACGATAGGAAAAGAGCAGGAGAAAACACAATTTTTTGGGGAATCCCAGTTTTTCAAGGCCGTGGCCCAGGCTGGCAGTGGTTGAAGTGGCAAGGAGTGCCAGGATGCAGAAGAAGATACCATTTGTTTTTACAGTGATGAGAGCAGCCAGGCGGATACCGTCCATGCTCAGGTTGAACATGGAGAAGGTCAGCGTTTCACTGCCTCCGTATGTCAGTGGGAGGGTGAGCCAGATGAAAAAAGTAAAGATATTGACACCAATGATTCGTTTACTCACAAGTTTCAGGTCAGGTTTTGACAGGATGAGCATCATTGCTGTGATGATACAACCGGTTACAGCCACCAGAAAGGAGGAGCACAGAGCAAGGACCAGGCTAATGGCTGCAGCCCCAACGAGTTTTACCCTGGTATCGCGCTTGTGAAAAAGAGTCGATCCTGATGCAAAAGGTTCATCAATCATCGGTTTTTTTTGGTTTTGCACGGTTTCTCAACCAGGCTGCCAGGCCTGCAAGGCCTATGAGATAGCCGATTCCACCCATGATATCACGAAACCCCGGCTTGTTCTGCCTGCTTTCAGCAAGGCTTCTTTTAATGGGAGCAAGTTCCTGCCGAATAAGTTCTTCAAGCATTTTTTTCAGTTCCGCATTGTCCATGCCATCCGGGACTTCAGGCGTTGGAACGTGCGTCGCAGAAAGATATTCTGTGGCCGGAATCAGCCATTCGCTCTGATGTCCTTCGTTTCCAGCGACTACGATGAGAAGATCTGTGGCTTTCTTCTTTACTTTAGCAGGAAGAGGAAAGGTGAAAATTCCTTTTTTATCTCCCACACCTGTCAGCAGAACGGTACCAGAAGTGTTGTCTTTTACTGTCACCTTCCCCCCGATCAGAGGCCGGTTTCCTGAAAAACTGGATTCCACAGTAACCGTATCGCCTGAAACCCAGGCAAAAACATGAATTTTATGGGCCAATGCCTGTTGGGGTAGAAAAAAGAGAGTGGCCAGGAAAAATGACAAACGTAAAATCATAGGATATTTTTCAGTTAGTTGTTCAGGGAGAGGATTTCCGGCTGTACCTTTGCAAGAAAAGTAACAACAAACATGGTTATGAGACCTTCAATGATCATGACAGGTAAATGGCTGACCAGAAGAAGACCGGCAGCACGTAGAAATCCGCGGTCAGATAAATAAAGGGCTGCACCAATAAGAAGTGCTGAGAGAAACATGGCAAAAAATCCGGCCAGGAATCCTGCGATCATCTGCTGTTTCCTGCTGCCCTTCAGCCAGGGTCTGAAAATCAGGCCGCAGAGAACAGCCGGGCCTGCGATGGTGAACCCATTGACACCAAGCACAATCATACCGCCGTATTGAAAAAAAATGGTCTGCAGAGCCAAAGCCACGACAATGGCGGGAAAAGCTCCCCAGCCCAGGATAATACCCAGGAGACCGCCTAGAAGCAGATGAACCGAACCCGGCCCCACCGGAACATGAATGAGTGAGGCCACGAAAAAAGCAGCAGAAAAAAGGGAAACGGTCATGATACGATCGTAATCCAGTTTTTTCAGGCCGACGGCTGTGCCGAGGGTTGTGAGAACCGCTCCGCCTGCCAGCACCGGTGCGCTGAGGATTCCTTCTGAGATATGCATTATCTTTTATCTACCTGCAGCTCAGTGGAGATCTTTGCCGGTGGAGCTCATGGACAGGCTGGCGTTGCGCACTCCACGAAGTGCTGATAAGCTGTCTGTAAGCCCCCGCACCTCACCGGTCTTGCCTCTCACTATAATTACTTCCAGGCAGTTGTGGTGGTCCATGTGAACATGGGTGGTGGAGATAATCTGGTTGTGGAAACCATGTTGCAGCTTCGTTACTTTTTCCTGCAGCTTATGCTGATGGTGGTCATAGACAAGGGAGATCACTCCCATCACATCTTTGTCCGCCTCCCATTCCTTTTCAATGGTGCGACCGCGGATCAGATCACGCAGGGCTTCGGAACGATTTTTATAATGGTGATCACGGATGAAGTCATCGAAATCAGCCAGGAGATTGTCTTCCATGGAAACAGTAAAACGTTTTAACATTTGTAACACCTTTTTTATTTTTGTGTTAAATTAACACCTGGTAAAAGAAAGATCAACAAAAGGAATAGTGTGGAATATAGAATACAGGCCATCGGCAGGATTCATTCCTGCTACAGGGAAAAATTTGGCATTCCAAGGCAGCCGGGTCTTGTGAAAAGTGCAAAAGGCGCTGTTGAATTGCTGCCTCTCTGTGACCGGGAGGAGATGTTCAGGGAACTGGATACATTTTCCCACATCTGGCTGCAGTTTCTGTTTCATGAGGCAGTGGCAGACGGTTGGCGGCCCACGGTGCGTCCTCCCTGGCTGGGTGGCCAGAAGCGGGTCGGCCTTTATGCCAGCCGCAGCCCGCACCGGCCTAATTTTCTGGGGCTTTCAGTAGTTCGTTATCACGGCCTGCGCAAGGAAAAAGGGAAGTTGTTTCTTGATATAAGTGAACTCGATCTTCTGGATGGAACACCGGTTTTTGACATCAAACCGTATGTTCCATACAGTGACAGCATTCGAGAAGCCAGCAGCGGATTTGTTCAGTTTTCTGAAAAAAAGATTGTCGTGCGCTTCACTCCTGAGGCGGAAGCATCCTGTCTGCAATACCTGCAGCAGACAGGCCGAGAGCTGAAGCCCCTGATACAGGAAATACTGGGGCAGGATCCGCGACCGGCCAGCCAGAGAGGGCGGAAGCGGGAATATGGAATGTTGCTGTGGGACCGAAACGTCCGCTGGCTGGCAGAAGAGAGCAGTTTTACAGTATTGTCTGTCAGGGAGTGCGGGTAGCTGCAGTTTGCAGAGCCTCCAGCTTTTTAGTGGCTTACTCCATGTAAACAGTAATAAAATACGAGCTTTTGCGGAGTTAATTTTAAATCGGAATCTGATTACGTATAAAGCTCAGCCATTTCTGTAAGTCATTCCCGCGGAGGCGGGAGGTAAGCGTGGACTCCGATCCAGAGGGCTGGCACGAAACTGGATCCCCGCCTCCGCGGGGATGACACCACCACGATCACTTGTAATT
>DQTH01000055.1 GCA_015662865.1 Desulfocapsa sulfexigens | reverse complement strand
CAATATGCGTAAAAATGAAGGATCAGAATGGGAAATTGAGCAACCTGTATTAATTACCCAAGCGATTGAGTTGCTTAATGATCAAATAACATTAAATAGTCTTGCTGAAGAACTCTCAGTTATGCCACCAGAACTACGTGATATGTTAAGTAATTGTGTCCAACAGGAAACTTTGAATAAGATTGATAGAAGAAACGAAACAGATACGGAGAATATCGTTCAGCTTCGTAAGAATTAAAATTTTCTAAAATCATAACCTTTTAATTAAATTTCCGCAAAATGGATAGAAACAAATTACTATTTGTCTGAGGAGATTAGAAGCCTATCAGCCACTAAAAAAGCTTGTAAAAAGAACTCATCGTATTAAGAGATGATGAGGATTCCGCTATCGGACGGCTGGTGCTGTCTGGTGACTTAAACTTTTATATAATTCTTAGGAGGAATTATGAAATTTGCAGCAAAAATTGCATTAGCTATTGCAGCTCTCGCTATGCTGGCAACCCCAGCCATGGCTCAAAAGACAGTAAAATGGAAACTCGCCATGACCTGGCCTGCGACCCTTACTCCTCTAGCTTCTCCACCTGCCAAAGTAGCTAAAATGGTTGAAGAGATGAGCGGTGGTACTTTTGTTATTAAAGTTGAAGGAAAAGAGAAGCACAAAGCTCCTCTTGGAATCCTCGATATGGTCAAAGGCGGCCAGTACCAGATGGGACATAGCGGTTCCTATTATTGGAAGGGTAAAGACATCTCCACTATCTTTTTCACAACCATTCCTTTTGGTATGACCACTGCCGAGCAGTATGCATGGTTCTATTATGATGATGGTATGAAATACATGCAGCAGGTTTATGACCGCTTCAAAGTTTTGAATTTCCCAGGTGGTAACACCGGTGTACAGATGGGCGGCTGGTTTAAGAAAGAGATCAACTCCCTTGATGACCTGAAAGGCCTAAAAATGCGTATTCCCGGTCTTGCCGGTGAAGTTTTTGCAAAACTTGGTGTTAATGTAACAAATATTCCTGCGGGTGAGCTTTACACCTCCCTTGATCGCGGAACCATTGATGCACTTGAGTGGGTTGGTCCTGGAATGGATATTAAAATGGGTTTTCATAAAGTTGCTCCTTTCTACTACACCGGCTGGCATGAGCCTGCATCTGAAATGCAGTTTCTGATCAACAAACGTGCCTATGAAAAACTTTCTGCTGAGCACAAGGCTATTCTTCAAACTGCCATGAAGGCAGCTGCTGCTGACATGTACTATGAGAATTTTGCCGCCAGTGCCAATGCCTGGGAAAAAATGAAAACTGATTTCCCTAACATTAAAGTTAAAACTTTTCCTCTGCCTGTACTCAAAGCCATGAAAAAGGCTACCGATGAGCTGCTGGATACTTATGCTGCCAAGGATGCTCAGTTTAAAGAAATCCTTGATTCACAGAGAACTTTCATGAAAAAAGCCAGACAGTGGTCAGTCATTTCTGACTACAACTATATCAAAACAAGTATGGATGTAGAATAATTTACAATCTGCAATCAGACTTTTGATCTTTTACCGCTCTGTCAAAGCATTATCTGACAGAGCGGTATTTTAATTTACGGTCTTAGTAAGGCTCCTTAAAAATATTTACTACTCTGCAAACAAGCAATGGAAACAGTAGAGAAATTCATTTCAAAAACAGTCGATATCTGTGGTAAGGTCGTTGCTTTCCTGCTCCTTCTCATGGTCCTGAATGTCGCATTCGATGTAGTCATGCGGTACCTTTTTCATAATTCTTCAGTAGGCATGCAGGAGATGGAATGGCACTTGTTCGCTGTTGTTTTTCTATTGGGAATATCTATTGCTTTAAAAGATGAAGGTCATGTCAGGGTGGATTTTCTTTATGATCGTTTCACTCCCAGAAAAAAAGCAATGGTCAATATTCTTGGTACGATTTTATTTTTAATGCCGCTCACATTGCTAATTTTCAGCGGTTCCTTTGAATTTGTAAATGATGCTTACATCACCCATGAAATTTCTGAAGATCCAGGCGGCCTGCCGTTCAGGTGGCTTATTAAGGGGATGATCCCCTTCTCCTTTGCCTTCCTCTTTTTCAGTGGTATCGGATATGTCCTCCAGAATGTAAGACTTTACAGGGAGGCTACGAAATGACTGGTATTATAATGTTTTTTGCAGCTCTGGTTCTGCTTACTGCTGGTTACCCGGTGGCTTTTTCTTTTGGTGCTGTTGCCATGTTTTTCGGTGCAATTGCCGCTCTTATCGAACTCCTGCCCGATCCCAGCTTTGTGGCTGTTGCTGAGGAATTTTTCCTCATGTTTTCCATGATGCCTTTTCGTATTTACTCAATCATGAATAATACTATACTCATGGCTGTGCCTCTTTTTATCCTCATGGGCATTGTCCTGCAAAAATCAGATCTTGCAGAACGTCTTCTCGAATCCATGGGATTATTGTTTGGAAAAGTACGCGGCGGCGTTGCCATCAGTACGGTTATTGTGGGAACCCTGCTTGCGGCCTCAACAGGAGTTGTTGGGGCATCTGTTGTGGCAATGGGTGTTATTTCACTGCCTGTAATGTTAAAATATGGTTATTCCAAGAAACTTTCAACAGGTACTATCTGTGCTGCCGGAACGCTTGGACAAATCATTCCACCGTCCATTGTTCTTATTATTCTTGGTGATGTTTTTCAGCTTCCGGTGGGCGATCTGTTCAAAGTTGCACTCATGCCTGGTCTGGTGCTTGTGGGCTGTTATATTTTGTATATTCTGGTTTTCTCCTATCTTAAACCAGAAGCCGCCCCTGCAATTGTAATTCAGGAAGATGCCAGAAAAGGCTCCATCAGGAGTGCTCTTTTTGCAATCCTGCCTCCCATGACCCTTATTGTACTGGTTCTTGGTTCAATCTTTGCCGGTGTTGCAACACCAACCGAGTCAGCATCGATCGGTGCCCTGGGTGCCATGATACTTGCGGCAATGTACAGGAAACTCAATTGGAAAATTGTGCATGACTCCTGTTATGAAACCGTAAAAATCACTGCAATGGTTTTTGCAATCCTCATTGGAGCCACTGCCTTTTCAATGGTTTTTGTCTATACAGGAGCTGATTCGATTGTTGAAGCTTTTCTTACCAACCTGCCGGGTGAAAAATGGGGATTTCTGATTCTTTCCATGCTGGCCATCATGCTGCTTGGTTTTTTCATTGATTTTATCGAGATATCTTACATTGTTGTCCCGATTCTGCTGCCCATCGCTGAAGCCATCGGCATAAACCCTCTGTGGTTTGCAATTCTTATCGCCATGAATCTGCAGACCTCGTTCCTTACTCCGCCATTCGGTTTTTCTCTTTTTTATCTTAAAGGAGTCTGTCCGCCGGATGTGCGCACAACAGATATATACAAAGGGGTTGTGCCTTTTATTATTATCCAGCTCATGGTGCTGACATCAATCGTTATCTTTCCGAAGTTATATGGTTTATAAACATTAGACTTCAGAACTTCTACCCAGACGTTCTTTCAACTCGACAGCTGCTTTCAGCACCCGAAACAGCTCACGATAGTGATACTTATTTCGAGTAGTCACATACTGATGAATTATCCTGCGCAGCTCGGTTTCTTTAAGATTGGGATATTCCTCAAGTATATCAGAGATAATACCACTTTCCCAGTCCGGTTCAAACGGTACCTGCATGCTGAGGCATTCCTGATGAGCCTCAACAGCCTCATTTATGAGACTATCCCGCATTCGCTCAGCAGCATGAAACTGTTTTTTTGCATGCAGCTTTGAACCTTTTCTGTTGGTGATAAAAAGATAAATTTCATCAAGAGGTCCCTGACGAATGACTTTAGCCAGATATTTTATCTGGCGATTTCTTGACCCTCCCTTTAATCCGCGTGTGGCAAGAATTTCTTCCTCTATTACCGGGCCACCCGGGAAACTTTTCAGTTCTTTATCCGAGAGATCAGCAATTTCTTTTGCCAGTTCTTCCACCTGTTTGTAGATGCGTTTCATTTCCGATCTACTTACATACTCTACCATCAGTCTGTCCTTTATATATTTGATGGATTCGTAAAAACTCTCCATCTTCTTCGTTGCTGCAAAAATATGTAGTTTTTTACAAATCCATCTTAGATTTCAACTTATTACGAGTCTATCATATTTAGCAAATTGCCTATTAATTAAAACCTGAATCCATGAACGTGCGCCAGCATTGCGGTGCATGATTTTTCAGGACCTGACACAATGCCTTACTTGTTAAGTCAAATCGTAAATTGGCATCGAAAAAATCACACATTCGTTACAGATTCAATTAAAAGTAAGTCGGTTAAATCCACCCTTTTCATACCATGGTCTGCCAGCCTCGATTCCTTTAAGTTCAAACAATAAAACCTCCAGGATGAGATATACTTTAGTATTTTTTCGCACGCATGCTGTGAGGGTATCGCCATGAAACCCCATGGCTGCATGAAGATGAAGCAACGGTTCCGTTCCATCCATATAGACTGATCCTGTTCCTATTACTTCGCGTGCTTCATCAACATTGGTCCAGATCGGGGTTGGCGGCATGACAGGTTCTTCAGGTCCGATTACCACATCTGCATGGCGGACAGCTCCTAAAATCTGGAACCACCCACTCTCAATCTTTTCTTTCAATACAATTTCTTTTAACCCTTCGAGGAAATCATCTTCATGATCAAAACGTATGGTCAATACTCTCCCAATTGATCCTGTTCTATAGTCCATTTTGTCTCTTCTTATCTCTGGTATAAGGTATTGTTAATAATTATTTAAATTTTGTAGCAGCATGGACAGGGCAGTCTGTCTTTTTGCTGTGTCCATGTTTCTGATGGCCATGCCAAGAGCCTGTCTGGTACCGACAAAAATCGCAAGCTTTTTACCACGTGTAAGACCTGTATAAATAAGATTGCGAAACAACATCTTAAAATGCTGAGAAACCAAGGGAATTATAATACAGTCAAATTCACTTCCCTGTGATTTGTGAATGGTAATGGCATAGGCAAGATCCAGTTCACTGATCTGATCACGTTGATACTCAACAAGGCGGTTATCTGAAAAGAAAAGAACTGTGCAGGTGAGATCAATCGGGTTAATGGCTGAAATTTTCCCGATATCACCATTATATACACCTAGGTCGTAATTATTTTTACGATGAATCACCCTGTCTCCAACGCGAAAAACTCTTTCGCCAAGGGTTATCTGGGCCTTATTATTTTCAGCAGGATTGACTGATTGCTGTAGTGCTTCATTCAATTTGACAGTTCCCAGGCTTCCACGGGTCATTGGAGAAAGGATCTGAATTTCTGTAGAATTTCCGAAATATTTAGGAATCCAGTCCGAGTACAGTCTCAGCACAACCTGTCCTGCTGTTAGACCATAGTAGAGTGATGACCATGGATGAACTTTTTTAAGAACAGCGCGCAACTCATCAGCAGAGCTTTCTGCAGTCTGCAACAGACCGAAGTCAATGTGCTTATACTTTTCATTTATTCCGGAAGCTGATTGCTTTTGTTTTTGCCGTGTATCCTCCTCTTCTGAGAAAAGTTTTTCTTCACCATATTCTTCCTCTCTTGTCTGAAATTTAAGATGTTCTTTGGCTCTGGTGATAATACGAAGCTGATCCTGGGTTGCCTCATTGGAGTCCAGAAAAAGACAATCACAATGCTCCTGCCAGAGTGCCGGCCACTTAAATGGAGACGGAATTTTGGGGATGACGCCATTATTAATCTCATGGGCATATGAAATAATATGGGACTCCTTGGCCTGGCGAAAAACTTTGGTTAAAGAAAAAACCGGAATGACACGTGAAGTTAGGAGGTCACCCAGAACATTACCTGCACCAACTGAAGGAAGCTGATCCGGGTCGCCAATCAGGACCAGCTGTGCTTCCTGTGAAATAGCTGCAAAAAGAGCTGCACTCAAACTAATATCGAGCATGGAACACTCATCTATCACAAGGACATCACACTCAAGCGGGTTTTCAACATTGCACTTGAATGATCCATTCTGAAATCCAAGAAGACGATGAATGGTTTTTGCCTCAATGCCAATAACCTCTTCCATTCTCTGGGCAGCACGACCGGTGGGTGCGGCAAGCACAACATGTCTGTCCATGGCCTCCAGAAGTTTGACTAGGGTACTGGTGGTCGTGGTTTTTCCACATCCTGGACCGCCTGTAAGTATTGAACAGCCGCAGGAGACTATTCCTTTCACAGCCGCTTCCTGTTCAGGACTTAAACTGACTTGCTGGTTTTTACCATATGCGTTCAACCATTGATCAACACGACTGGTATCCACAGCAATGGTACGGCAAAGTGCAAAAAGTTTTTTTGCGCTTGTTACTTCATCAAAATAGAGTGTTTTTGAGTAATAACAAATTGTTTGGGTTTGGTCCGGCTCTGTAATGATACGTTTTTTCAGCAGCTTCTCCTGTTCCATGAGCTGAAGATACGTTTCAAGAAGACCTGTCAGATCGAGGTCGAGCAGTTCCCTGATTCCTTCCTGAATCTGATCCACGGTCAGATAACAGTGGCCATGTTCTCTTGAAGCAGCAAGGATGTGGCGAATTGCTGCAAATATTCTTACGGGTTCATTTTTTTCTATGCCGAGAGAAAGTGCAACTTTATCAGCAGAAAAAAAGCCAATCCCATAAAAATCGTTGGCTAGTCTGTATGGATTTTCTGTAACAATACCAATGGCGCGCTGCCCATACTTTTTAAAGATACGAACGGAAAAAAGGGTTGAAATTCCATGCCCCTGAAGAAAAAGCATGACATCTCTGATGGCTCTGTGTTCTTCCCAGGCCTCTCGTATGGTTTTAAGTTTTTTGGTCGCAATGCCAGGAACCTGTAATAACTCATCTATTGTATTTTCAAAAATACTTAACGTATCCTGGCCAAAATGAGAGACGATTTTTTTTGCAGTCTTTGGACCTACTCCTTTTATGAGACCTGAACCAAGATATTTTTCCAGGGCTGCAGCTGAGGCAGGTTTTTGTTCTTCCGCACTTGTTGCAGTGAATTGTCGACCAAACTTAGGGTGGTTTCCCCAGCTCCCGAAAAACTTCATTGTCGCACCGGCAAAAACTCTTGTCTGGTGGACAATCACTGTAACGGGATCGAATTCATTGAAACATTTTACTCTGAGCACACTCCAGCCGTTTACATCATTATGAAATGTAACACGCTCTACAATGCCTTGAACTATTTCAATATTATTGTTGTAGCGAGCCATAAGCCCCCTCTAACTAATTATTTTATCGAATAAATTTTCTTTTAAATAAAAATTATTTGTCATATTGGAACCTTAAAACAAAACCCGAAAATAGATTAAATTATTTGTAACCATTCAGCGTAATTTATTTTTGAGCTTCAGATTTAATTCACAAAATTCGGCAACTCACCTTGAAACAATAACGCCAAAGCTGTTGT
>DQTH01000137.1 GCA_015662865.1 Desulfocapsa sulfexigens | reverse complement strand
GTGGTGAAACACCCATAATGACAATGACTGCAAGTAGAAATACAGAGGTGGCACTGGTCATCATTGAGGGGCTGACCGCCGCACGTTCTTCCCGGTCGCTACAATAGGTCACCCGAATAACTGAAAGGTAGTAATAGATGGCAATGGCGGTATTGATGGCGGCAAGAATAACAACCAGCAGATAACCTTCTTTCAGCGCGCCGGTAAGTAGCATGAATTTTCCCATAAAACCGACAAAAGGAGGAATTCCAGCAAGGGCGAAAAGCCCGACTGCCAGTGTAAACGCCATTATCGGAGAACGCTGGTGGAGGCCGGAAAGGTCTTTGATATTAAGATTCTCACCGTTTTCAGAAACCGTACAGATAACAAGAAAACAGGCGAGATTCATGATGACATAGCCAATGATATAATACATGGCATTGGCATATCCGGTGATTTGAAAGGTCAGAATACCCAAAAGGACAAATCCTGCATGGGCAATACCGGAAAATCCGAGCATACGTTTGATATCTGTCTGTATGAGTGCAGACAGATTTCCGTAAAACATGGACGCCACCGCACAAACTATAAGCAGATTGAGAATCACTTGTCCTTCACCGCCGATAAGACTCACCAGGCGAATCAGCATGGCAACAGCAGCAAGTTTCGGGACAGAGGCTATAAATGCTGTGGTTTCATTTGAAGCACCTTCATACACATCCGGTACCCAGAAATGAAAAGGGAAGATTGCAAGTTTGTAAAAGAATCCGGCAAGCACCATCATCATGGCAATAACTGCAGCAGGCTGATCCCACATAGGAGAGAGTCTTTCTATAACAACCGAGAGTTCCGTGGAGCCGGTCAGACCATACATATAGCTCATGCCAAAGAGTAAAAAGCCTGTTGCCGTTACGCCAAAGAGCAGGTATTTGATGCCTGCCTCCATCTGGAATCTAAAATTACCTGTTTCGTCACGCATGGGAACCATGATGTAGACGGCAAAGGAGGAGAGTTCCAGCGAAACAAAAATAGACAGAAGTTCAACGCTCGATACAAGCATCATGAGCCCAAGTACACTCATAAAGAGAAAGAGATAGTATTCAGGATGAACTTTTTCCGGGATCCCCTTCAGCTTCTGTCCGAACATAAGAACTAACAGCATGGCGCCTCCAATCAGGGTCTTGAAGACCTGTGAAAAGAGATCTACCTGATAGGCGTTAAAAAAGAGTTTGCTGTTCTGGCCATAACTGAGAAGAGTAGCACCAAAGACGGCGACACCGAGCCCAATGGCAATTTTTTTTACGGTGTCAGCATTGGTTTTTCCAAGGCTTACCATAAATATGAAAAGGCCTGCACCCAACAGTGTTAACTCAGGGAGAAATTGCATTTGTATTACCTTTTGCAGATTGTTGAGATTTAACTCTTTTAGGCCACCTTGAAAAATATCTACCTTTTCAAGGTACCCTTTAATGAATAATTAATTCTGTTGCTGCCACGGCCTGAGTATGAAAGCCGTGATAGTTGTTCAGCAGGTTGTCAACACTTACGTGAATAAGATCTATAAATGGCTGCGCTCCAAGTCCGATCCAGAATACAAAGAAAAGAAAGGGCGCAAGCGTTACTATTTCGCGCACATTGAGATCAGAGATCCAGGATTGATCAGGATTGTCAATTCCACCCCAGACGATTTTTTGCAGCATCCGCAGCATATACGCAGCCGCCAGTACTGCACCTGGAATGGCAGCCAGAGCCAGTGGAATGGAATATTTAAATGTTCCTGCCAGGATAAGGAATTCACCGACAAAACTGTTTGTTGCCGGAAAACCAAATGAGGACAGGGAGAAAAATGTCAGGAAGGTGACGTATATCGGCATATGCTTACCAACACCCGTTGCATCTCGAAGCTCACGGGAATGGGTGCGTTCATAGATCATGCCTATACAGAGAAAGAGTGCACCTGTTGTGATACCGTGATTGATCATCTGCAGGATGGCACCTTCAACACCTTTACTATTGAGCACAAAAATACCAAGTGTCACAAAACCCATATGACCAACAGAGGAATAAGCAATCAGCTTTTTCATGTCACTCTGGGCAAGGGCTGTAAAACCACCATATATAATACCTGCAATGGACAGCCACAGTATGGCCGGTGCCAGTATCATCGTGGCATCCGGGGTGATGGGGATGGCAAAGCGCAGGAAACCGTAAGTTCCCATCTTTAAGAGAACTGATGCAAGTATTACAGAACCGGCTGTGGGTGCCTCAACATGTGCTGCGGGTAACCATGTGTGAAAGGGAAACATGGGAACCTTGATGGCAAAGGCAAGAAAGAAGGCAAGGAACAGGAATATCTGGGCTGTGCCCGAGTAGTTTTGCCACATCATATCCGGAATAAAGAAACTGTATCCGTTGTGAATGTAGAGCCAGATAATGGCAACAAGCAGCATTACGGAACCAGCCAGGGTATAGAGGAAAAATTTAATGGATGCGTAAATTTTCCTTGGTCCTCCCCATATACCAATGAGCAGATACATCGGAATGAGCATTGCTTCCCAGAGGATATAAAACAGGACAAAATCCAGTGCCATGAATACGCCGAGCATGGCGCATTCCATGATCAGGAGGCAGACCATGAAAGCTTGCACCCTGGTTTTAATGTAGGACCAGGAAGCAAGTACACAGAGAGGCATGATCAGGGTGGTCAACATGACGAGCAAAATGGATATTCCATCAATTCCAATCACATACTGGACGTTAAGGGACTTTATCCAGCTGACCTGCTCAACAAACTGATAACTGCTGGTACTTGTATCAAAATTTTTGATCAAGGGAATGGAAAGGATCGCTGTGAGCGTGGTAATAGCCAGAGCCCAGTACCGCGCAAAAGATTCCTTCCTTACAAAGAGCAGCACCAGTGCTCCTGCCAGAGGCAGGAAGATAAGCCAGCTCAGAATGTGTGGATAATCTGGATTGATTAGTAGTTGATCCATTTCCAGTGTTCCTCGATATCAGTATGTTTTGGTATTATTCCAGCAATTTTATATCTTAGAGCCAAACGTAGGCTACCAGAAGAACGGCTGCAAAGGACATCGTGTAATATATTGTCTGTTGAATCTGTCCGCGTTGCAGAACAATGCTTACCCTGCGGCCAATGGCACGAATACAGCGGGCGCTGCCATCAACCACACCATCAATGCCATTCCAGTCAAACCATGACCAGAAAGCTGATGTGGTCATCAGACAGTTGATGCCGACAGCTTTGTAAAAATTGCCAAGTGCTGTATCAAACCACTGCAGGGGATTTTTCACCGTCCACAGGAATGCACGACCGCCCATGCGGTAGAACCAGTCCAGATCCAGGCTGATGGTGTTTTTCGGCATCACATACTTGCGAAGCATGAAAAAACCAAAGGCTGTGAAGGCCATAATCTGAATGGTTTCACTAAGATGGTAAGCTTTGTACGGATGAAAAGCGACTTCCGTGTTTGGCAGCATATTGTATAAAAATGGTGTGTAGCAGCCAAGAAATATACAGAGAAATCCGCCAATGGCCATGGCCAGCTGCATATTCCAGACTGGGTCCTGAGCTTTTTCCCATGTTTCTTCGGAACAGTTGTTTTTGCCAAAGAAAATAAGATAGGGAAGCCTGAGTCCTGCAGCAAGGAAGGTACCGGCTGATACCAGGGTAAGGGCAAATCCTGCCCAGAGAATATGTGATTCAAAAGCTGCGGTAATGATCATGGATTTGGAGATAAAACCCGACATTAAGGGGAGCCCTGAAACAGCAAGCCCGCCAATGAGCATGAAGATCATGGTCGCAGGCATCTTTTTATACAGGCTACCCAGTTCAGTGAGTTTTTGTCTGCCGGTGGTTGTGAGGATTGCACCTGCTGCCATGAAAAGTAGTCCTTTGTACAGGATATGGGCAAAGGCATGGGCACATGCACCATTAATGGCAAGGCTGGTGCCGATGCCGACTCCTGCCACCATATATCCAACCTGAGAAACAATTTCCCAGCCGAGCAGTTTGCGGACATCATTTTCCATTACAGCGTATATGATGCCGTAGATAGCCATGATAATTCCCAGGTAAATCAGAACATCAAAGCCGGAACAGCTGCGGATAAGTGTATAAACAGCTGTTTTCGTGGTAAAGGCGCACATGAATACCGCACCGGTCGCCGTGGCCTTTGAGTAGGCATCCGGCAGCCAGGAATGCAGCGGCGGAACAGCAGCATTGAGCATGAGACCTGCCATGATAAGCCAGGTATAAAACTCCGGAGATTGAACATTCAGCTGATCAAAGCTGAGATCACCGGTGGCCTGATAGCGGAGCACAAAACCAAGGAGAAGGACAACTCCGCCAAAGGTGTGAACCAGGATGTAGCGATATCCGGCCGCAAGTGCCTCTTCATCTTTTCTTGCCCAGATGAGAAAGGTTGAGGCAAAGGCCATCATTTCCCAGAAGAGAAAGAGAGTGATGTAATCAGCGGCATAGATTGCACCAAGTGAGCCAGCCACATAAAACCAGGCAGCAATATGCTGCCATTCATCTTCCACATGCATGCCGTAGATGGTACCGATTATAGCCATCAGTGACATGATAAATCCAAAAATCATGGAAAGGCGGTCAACACGGCCAAAGGTCAGTTCCCAGTCCATAAACTGGAAAACGCCATAAGTACCGGGATGCTGGCTGAGATAAATAACATCAATAAATGTAATAAGAGGGACCAGAAACATATATGGTTTGCGGAACGGTCCCCTCACCAGTGGTAGCAGAAGTGCCCCTATTATCATGATGAGTGCAGGATGCATAAAACTAGTTGTCATAATAGTCCTCCCGGGTCTGGATGCCGCTCTTGCCAAACCATCTGGCAACCATGATAACAATTGCACAGCTGGCAAGACCAAAGAGTGACCAGAATCCTGGTATCATTTTTTCAGCCCAGGTGTGAGCATGGTGTGTATCCACGGTCATACTCCAGATGACTATGAAGGCCATGGCCACATAGCAAAACCAGGTCAGGTACTGCAACCGGTCTCGAAGATAGTCGATAAAATTAGCAATCATCCTGTCACCGCCTTTACAAATTGCATCATAAAGTTAGGGAAGATACCTATCAAAACAGAAATCGTACACGCTATCATTATTGGAATGAGCATGGAGAGAGGTGCCTCCTGAATACCTTGATATGTTTCACCTTCAGGACGTTTCCCAAAGAATGCCTTGAAAGTAACCGGGGCAAAATAGCCGACATTGAGCATGGTTGAGGCAATGAGGATGAGTAAAATACCCATCTGGTGTGCCTGTATGGAGCCAACGAGGAGATTCCACTTGGTCACAAACCCTGCGACGGGCGGAGCACCGATCATTGAAAGAGAAGCTATGAAGAAGCAGCCGAATGTAAACGGCATACTTTTGCCAAGTCCTCCCATTTCAGAGATATCTTTTTTATGGTGGGCAATCATGATTGCTCCTGCACAGAAAAAGAGTGTGATCTTCGAGAATGCGTGGTTCACGATATGGATGAGTCCACCATCAATTCCTGCAGGGGTGAGTAATGCAACACCAAGAATAATATAGGAAAGCTGGGAGATGGTGGAGTAGGCAAGCCGTTCTTTAAGGTTGTTTTTAGACAGCGCCAGGACGGATGCTGCAATAACTGTAAACCCGACAAAATACGCTGTGGGAATACCGAGGTTCAGGGCATGCATGGTGTCGACACCAAACACATAGAGCATGGTCCGGGTGGTGCAGAAAACACCAACCTTTACAACAGCAACTGCATGGAGAAGTGCAGAGACAGGAGTCGGCGCAACCATGGCACCGGGCAGCCAGTGATGGAAGGGCATGACACCATTTTTGGCAAAACCGAAGAGGCAGAAGATGTAGAGCATGATAACAATCCAGCTCTCAGTATCTCCGGAAAAGAGGCCTTCGGAAATATTATGAGGAAAGTCCAGTGTGCCGGTGATGACGTAGATTAGAATAAGAGCCGGCAGCAGGAAAAGCTTGGCTGTGGTTGTAAGATATACAATGTACTTCTGTGCTCCAGCATAACCATCCTTGTCCTGTGCATGGGCAACAAGCGGATAGGTACAGACAGAAACAATTTCATAAAACAGATACATGGTGAACAGGTTATCGGAAAATGCCACTCCAATAGCTCCAAAAATAGCGAGTGCAAAACAGGCATTAAAACGAGTCTGGGCATGTTCCTGGTGGGCGCGCATGTAACCAAGGGAATAGTAGACAGCAATTGTCCACAGGGATGACGCAACGAGGGCAAAAATCATTGACATCCCATCGGCACGAAGGGTTACAGTGATGCCAGGGAGTACTGTGAAGAGGTGATAGACAAGGATTTTGCCATCAAGAACAGCAGGAATCATTGAGGCAACCAGTAGCAGAAGAATCACCGATGCCGCTGATGACACACCCTCACGCACATTCTCGTTTTTGCCGGTAAACATGACACCAAGTGTGCCAATCAGCGGAACAAGAAGGGCAATGAGAAGTTTTACGGAACTTACCGTTTGTATTTCCATAACAGAGCTTCCTCTTTCCTAACCTTTAAGGTCGACCAGATCTTCAGTGTCGACTGTTTTATAATTTCGATATACTGCAATGGTGATACTGAGGCCAATGGCTGCTTCTGCTGCGGCAATGGCCATTATAAACAGGGTAAAGATCTGTCCCACAGTGGGGTCAGGCGCCGTGAATCTGTTGAATGCCATGAAATTAATGGACGATGCTGCCAGGATAAGCTCGGAGGCAATCAGCATTCCAACAAGGGTTCTGCGGGTAACCAGCCCGTAAATCCCCATTCCAAACAGGATAGCTGCAAGAAACAGGTATGTGTTCAGGTTGTTGTGTAGAGAAAGAATCGACATTTATTTGCTCCTTCCGTGACGTGCAATGACAAGTGATCCAATGATTGCAATGAGCAGGACAATGGAGACCAGTTCGAAAACCATGGAGTAGCTGGTGAGCAGTTCAGCACCAATGAGTTTCACTCCACCCATGTTAAGCTTTGGCAGAACTGCAAATGTTGTGTTCACCGCAAGTCCGATCAGCCCCATGGTCACTAGGCCTGCTGTGATGAAAGCCAGAGGCCCGCTCAGGGGACCAGCCGGTCCATTCTTTTGGGAGTCTTCAGGGGCAGCAAGCATGATGGCAAAAGCAATGGTGATACACACTGCTCCTACATAGATGAGCATTTGCATCATGGCCACAAAGGGTGAATTCAGGTAATAATAGATGGCCGCCACACCAACAAAACAGAGGGCAAGGCCTGAGACTGCACAGACTAGACGCTCAGCATTGCAGGCGATGAGTCCGCCAATGACAGTGATGGCAAGCATGATGAGGAAGACGAATCCGGCAATTGCATCAGCATAGCCTGCCAGTCCATCACCGGTTAAAAATCCCATAGCACCAGTGGCAACAGTTGGGTTCATGAGTTTCTCTCCTTCAATCTTTTAAGAAGGTCGAAATGAAAGTCTTCCTTGCGACTTGATGCAAGATTGTAATCTTTAGAAAAGGTGAGCGCCCCAAAGTTACAGCTTTCGACACACTGCCCGCAAAGGGAGCAGGTCGTAAAGTCAAGATCATATTTAGTCAGAACTTTTTTCTTTTTGGTCTTAATTTCCCCTTTGACTTCAACCTCAAACTCAACAGCTTTTGAACCAAGGATTATGCATTCTGAAGGACAGGTACGCTCGCACATTCCACAGACAACACATTTTGGATTTCCCTCTTCATCTTCGATCAGCTCAATATGTCCTCGATACCTCTTACACATCTTGATGGTTTTGTACGGGTAGGGGACAGTAACCACTGGTTTGAAGAATTCCTTGAACGTTATACCAAGCCCGATAAAAAGGGATTTGAGTCCAAAGAATATGTCACTAAAATAGGCACCCATATTTAAAATACCTTCAGTAATCCGGCTGTGAGCAGCAGGTTAAACAGTGAAATCGGAATCAATATTTTCCAGCTCAGATTGAGCAGTCCGTATATTGTTGTCCTTGGGAATGTCCAGCGAATCCAGATAAAAGTAAAGATGACCAGATAAATTTTCAGCAGAAACCACCAGACACCAGGGTAGAGTCCCAGAGGACAGCCCCAGCCGCCAAGGAAAAGGATAGTGATCAGGCTGGCACCGATGACAATATTTGCATATTCACCCATGAAAAAGAGACCAAATCCCATACTTCCATATTCCATATGAAAACCGGCCACCAGCTCAGCTTCTGCTTCACCAAGGTCAAAAGGCGCACGGTTGGTTTCAGCAAGTGAGCAGATGAAGAAGATGAGAAAAGCCACCGGCATTAAGGGGCTGCTGAGTGATGGTACAATATTCCAGTTCAGGAGACCGCCCGATTGCGCTGTAACGATTTCCTTGAGATCCATGGTACCTGTCATCATGACAATGGTGATGACCGTGATGAGCATGGGGATTTCATAGGAAATATTCTGGGAGACAGCACGAACAGAGGCCATAACCCCATATTTGTTTCGTGAACCCCAGCCCGCCAGGAGGATGGCCATGGTGCCAAGGGAGGCAAATGCAAAGATCATCAGCACTCCGATGTTCATGGAGTGGGCAACAATGGTATCACTGAAGGGAATGGTGACGAAGCTGACAATGGCCGGTGCCATGGCAAGAACAGGCGCAACCATGAACAGGGCTTTGTCTGCTCCAGCCGGGATCATGAGCTGCTTGGTCATCAGTTTGATTCCATCCGCAGGCGGTTGCAGAAGACCAAAGGGACCATTGACATTGGGGCCCGGGCGACGCTGAATACGACCGGCTCCGCGACGTTCAGCCCAGACAAGGTAAGCGGCATTTGCTGCGGCAAAAGCAATGGCAATGACCACCGCCATAACAGTATTAAATATAGTTAAGCTCATGCAATGTCTCCCTTATCTGTCAATCTCTGGAATAACAAGGTCCAGGCTTCCCATTAAGGCAAGTGCATCCATAATCATCATACCCTCGCACGCCTCATCAAAGAGGGACATGTTGGAGTATGTCGGGGAACGAAGTTTGAAGCGATAGGCGTTTTTGGTGCCGTCACTCACAAGTCTGATACCAAAGCTGCCTCGCGCTGTTTCAACGGCCTGGTAATAATCCCCCTTGGGAGGCTTGATTAACTTTGGTTTTCTCTTGGGCATTATCGGTCCGTCCGGAAGTTTATCAAGACCCTGTTCGATGATACGCAGAGACTGTTCCATTTCATCCATACGCACTTTGTACCGGGCCATGGAATCGCACTCGTGGTAAACCGGCACATCGAAATCAAATTCAGGATAGACCGAGTAAGGTTCATTCTTGCGAATGTCAAAATCAATTCCGGATCCTCTTGCCACAGGGCCGGTGGCCCCATATTTGCGGCACATTTCAGGAGAAATTGGGCCGATTTCTTCAAGTCGTTTTCTGAAAATGATATTGCCTGTAACAAGGGCTTCATATTTTTTCAGGGATTTACGCATGCGTGGAATGAGCGCCCGGGTACGAGCGATGAACTCATCGTCAATATCGTTGCATAAACCGCCGAAACGAAAGTAGCAGTAGGTGAGACGTGAGCCGGTGATTCCTTCAAGGGCGTCAAGAATATGCTCACGATCCTGAAGGGCATACATGAGAGGCGTAAAGCCGCCGAGATCCATGACAAAAGCGCCAAACCAGAAGAGATGAGAGGCTACCCTGTTCAACTCCACTGTGATTACTCTGATGTACTCGGCACGTTCCGGAACTTCAATACCTGCTGCACGTTCAACAGCCAAAACATGACCGTGTGTGTAGCCCATGGCACCGAGATAGTCGAGTCGGCTGAGGTTGGGGAGCACCTTAGGGTATGGTCTGTTTTCCCCCATCAGCTCATGCATTCGGTGAATATAGCCAAGCACGGTCTCCGCTTTGACAATATACTCACCATCCATTTCCATCTTTACCCGCAGGACGCCATGGGTTGCGGGATGCTGTGGCCCGACGTTCAGGGTAAAGGTTTCGCCAGGTTGGATGCGAATTGGTCCACTCATGGTTTGAAATCCTTTAAAAGGGGATGGAAGTCTGCATCTTCAGGGAGGAGCAGAGGGACAAGGTGCGGATGCCCGTCAAACTTAATACCAAAAAAGTCATGGGTTTCACGTTCATGCCAGTTGGCACCAGGAAAGATCTTGGAGATAGTAGGAACCAGCGGCGTGGATCGAGGTGTACGGGTGCGGATCACGACCCGGCAGATTTCAAAGTCATAACGGCTGAAATCATAGACCACTTCAAGCTGGTCCTCTTTTATCCAGTCAACACCGGTGATGCTTTCAAGGAAGAAACTGGCCTTATCAAGAATCATTACAGTGGCAAGGAGTTCTCCAGGTTCAAGCTGTACATCAAGATCGCAGCCATATTTTGCATGATCCCTTTCAAGAACTCCGTTGGCTCTCGGTTCTTCTTTTTTCTTTGCCTTTTTCTTGCTGTCACCTGCTTCTTCACCATCTGCTTCCTGGGCAACCGGTTCTTCCACAACCGGTTCCGGGTCTGGAAAGAGATCCTGCAGGGCCTGTTTTACAGTGTCTTTTATCATCTCTTATTTCCTCTCAACCCTTCTTTTCCGGGTCTTTCCAGCGATTCCAGCCCGAAACGTTGTTTTCCAGTTGGAGGATTCCCTCTAGAAGAGCTTCAGGTCGTGGCGGGCAGCCGGGAATATAAATGTCAACTGGAAGGAAGGTATCTGCTCCAAGCACAATTGCATACTGGCCGTCAAAAGCAAAAGGTCCACCTGAAATTGCACAGTTACCAAGCGCAATCACCCATTTTGGCTCCGACATCTGATCATAAAGAACCTTTATGCCGGGCACCATCTTTTTGCTGACCGTACCAGCAACAATCATAACGTCAGCCTGTCTTGGAGAGGGCCGGAAAACTTCTGCTCCGAATCGTGACATATCAAATCTGGCACAACCCGTGGCCATCATCTCAATGGCACAACAGGCAATACCGAATGTGAGTGGCCAGAACGAGTTTACCCGGCCAATGTTTATGAGTTTGTCGGCAGCAGCAAACTGAACAACTGACGAGGGTATCGGTTCTAACGGTGAAGGTACTTTCTGCGTTCCCACTTGAAGACTCCCTTGATCCATGCATAGACGATTGCGAGTGAGAGGATTCCAATGAAAATAACAACTTCAATGAAATCCCGGTAGACAATACCCCTGTCCAGCAGTTCCTGACTGTTGTAGGCCAGCGCTACGGGAAAGAGAAAGAGGACATCCACATCAAATGCGAGAAAAATTAATGCGTAGAGAAAAAAAACAGAGCCATAGCGAATCCAGGAATCACCAATTGGATCCATACCACATTCAATGAATTGGCTGTTTTTGTTGTTGAACTGCCTGGTCCCTCGAGGCATAAAAATATATACAATGGCAATGGGGCCTATGGCGAAAGCCAACCCCCCGAGGGTAAAGACAGTTATCCACAACACATTGTCACGATAAAGAAAATCAGAAAATTGAAGCTCCATTAAAGGCTCCTTGCAGTTGAGTGGGTTAGATGAATTTCTGACGTATTAGCCCAACTAATGAAATGCATGAGTGTATCTAATGTTACTGGTGCCTCTTGTCAATCAAAAAAATGATGAACCTTTCACTCAAGAAAGGAATGGTTCATTATTCCAAAACCTCTATTTTTATTGGGAATTTTTATCATATTGTTGAGATGGTTTAATAAAAAACGCCATCTCCCAGAGATAGTCAACACAGAAAAAAGTAATGATAATCTCATATGAGAATGAGAAAGATTATCCCATATAGGGTTGGACCCAGTTCTCATAGAGTTATCGTGTTGGAATGGTGGAAGAAGATGCTATGTGGAAAAATAAACGAAATTTGAGCAAAATTCTGCACGCTTTGTTTTATCAGAAAGCAATGATTATTTTTGAGGTATTTGTATCCCTCAAGCAGTGCGAAAATAAGTTTCTTCCTTTTTTGCAGGCTTCCGGGGTTGATTATCGACATTGTCAATGGGTGTTTACGGATTTCACCGGTTTGTATTTTTAGCAAAATGCTAGTGGGTCGATATTGTTGGTCTGGAAGGAGCAATTGCTGGTGAAACTCTGTGTGCGCAGGAGAAGGTCGACAGGCAACCAATGAATTTATTAGGAAAATTCAGACAAACAAAACCTGAAAAATCGATCTTCATTAGATTGCCCTCCTGGAGGAGTTTTACTTTGCAATTCGAGACGTAACAGGAAAAGTATTGAGAAAAAGTATATAAATGATATGGTGAAAAATCCTAATCTGAAAAAATGATCAATATTATCAGAAAATTTGAACAAAGGTTTTTTTATGTCGATTACTCTAAGGCAATTAGAAATTTTCATTGCGGTTGCCGAGACTGCCCAGGTGACCAAAGCCAGTAAGAAGCTGTTTGTCACTCAATCTGCTGTGAGTATGGCTCTGGCTGAGCTTGAAAATCAGCTCGGTGGGTCTCTTTTTGACCGACATGGTCGCAGTCTGCTTCTTAACGAACGTGGTAGATATCTTCTGCCGCTTTCCAAGGAGATTATTTGTCAGGTTGGCAATGTTGAAAACATAATGTCCGAGAAAAATGATACCTTAAGCGGACATATTAATGTGGTAGCCTCCACCACCATAGGAGATTACATCCTGCCCTACCTTATTGGTGCATTTAAGAGGATGCATCCTCAGGTTCATATAAATTTACTTGTTCATCATACCCGTTATGCTGAAAGCCTTGTGCTTGATGGAAAGGTTGATGTGGGGTTTGTTGAGGGAAAAGTGAACAACCCGGATACAGTTAAACGCCTCTGGTTTGAAGATGAACTTGTTGTCATCGCCGAGCCGACAGATCCACTCTCTCACAAGAGTACTTTTGATGTGGAAAAGGATTTCACCAATACACGATGGATAATGCGGGAAGCTGGATCAGGAACCGTTTCAATTTTTAAGGAAAAAATGAAGGATTATCTGGACCAGATAAATATAATTATGGAAATGGGCCACCCTGAAGCCATTAAAAAAGCGGTTGAATCAGGGGTAGGGATTGCCTGCCTCTCGTCGCTCACAGTTTGTCGTGAAGTGGAAAATGCTTGGCTTAAAACCCTGCGATTTGAAGGTGTTGACATGAAGCGAAAGCTTCAGGTTATTTCACGGAAAAGTCTTGAAATGAATGATTCGCTTGCCGAATTCCTTTCCTTTTGTGATATCATATCCACCTGTTCTCAGTCTCGTGCCTGTCTTTCCTCACCATGGAAACTTCAATCTCTGCTTGCTAAACAGTCTGTTCAGAGAAAATAATTTCCTGCAGGTTGTCTTAACTCTTTCCTGACCCGATTATGAATTATTCATAGTCGGGATTTTCTGCTGTATCGATATCTTGTATCTAAAAAAAGCTTGCAGAATAAATAAGATGCGTTATCAAGAAAAAAGATTATTACAGTGTTTATTACTCACTATATAGAAGGAAAATGTCATGTGGAAAAGTATTCAACCGGCACCCCCCGATTCGATTCTGGGCTTAACTGAAGAGTTTAAAAAAGATCAGAATCCGCAAAAAGTAAATCTGGGTGTTGGAGTATATAAAGATGATGATGGTAACACCCCGGTCCTCAGTTGTGTAAAGGCTGCAGAAAAGGAATTACTTGAAAAACAGACTTCCAAAAGCTATCTGCCAATTTCCGGTGATGCTGCTTACGCCGCTGCAGTTCAGCGTCTGATCTTTGGTGAAGACAATGATGTAATTACTGCTAAAAGGGCTGCAACCATCCATGCACCTGGCGGAACAGGAGCTCTGCGGGTTGGAGGGGATCTTATTCACAAATTCACCCCTGATGCCAGGGTGTGGGTCAGTTCGCCGACCTGGGCTAATCACAACGGAATATTTGGTGCTGCGGGTTTTGAAATCAGTCAGTACGGTTATTATAACCCTGAGCAGAAGAGTCTGGATTTTGACAAAATGATGACTGACCTTGGAAAGATTCCTGCCGGTGACGTGGTTGTGCTTCATGCCTGCTGCCACAATCCAAGTGGCGTTGATCTGGATTCCGGCCAGTGGAAAAAGGTGGCCGATCTTGCAGCAGAAAAAGCCTGGATACCTTTCCTTGATTTTGCGTATCAGGGTTTTGGCGATGGTGTGGATGAGGATCGTTTTGCCGTTGAGCAATTTGCAGCAGCTGGTGTTGATTTTTTTGTGGCCAGTTCTTTTTCCAAAAATTTTGGGCTGTATAACGAGCGGACCGGCGCCATCACTGTGATTACACCAACAGCTGAAGAAGCAAGTGTGGCCATGAGCCATCTTAAAACAGTAGTGCGGACAAATTATTCAAATCCTCCGGCACATGGCGGACTTGTTGCCACCATGATTCTTGATACTCCTGATCTGCGCAAGATGTGGCTGGAAGAGCTGGCTGCAATGCGTGACAGAATTGTTAATATGCGTAAATCACTGGTTGCAGGACTTGCTGCCCAGGGTGTTGAAGGAGATTTTTCGTTTATTGAAAAACAGCGGGGGATGTTTTCTTTCAGCGGCTGGTCAGATGACGTGGTGAGCCGTCTTAGAAAAGACAGTAATATTTATGTTGTTGGCGGTGGCCGAATAAACCTGGCCGGGCTGACCACATCCAATATAGAATATGTTTGCAAAGCAGTAGCTGATGCAATGAAATGAGGGCTCCCAGGCACAGCATTTTTGCTCGCGATTTTCACTAACCGTATAAGAAAGACTATTACGGTTAGTGAAAATCAAGCAAACCTGCTGTACCTGAAATCCCTTTCACCTTGGGGTTGATTCTTTATAATTTACTTCTTTTAGACACAATCCGTGGGCTGGTGCTGTTGCGGCTGCTGTTGAGCGATCTTTGGCTGCAAGGATTGTTTGAAACTCTTTGATTGTTTTCCTTCTTTTTCCTACCTCAAGTATTGTTCCTACGATGTTGCGCACCATGTGGCGCAGGAATCCATCACCTGTAAATTCAAATCGCAGGGAATTTTTCCCAGTTTCAGAGAGTATTGCCCTGTGTATGGTGCGAACGCTTCCTCGTCCTGTGGTGATAGTTTTATCCCGTGATCCCGATGCTTCAAAACTGGCAAAGTCGTGGGTACCGGTGATTATCTCAAGGGATTGCTGTATTGCTTTTATGGATAACTCCTGAGGGACATGAACTGCATACAGACGAGTAAGCGGTGACTGGATTGTTCCGGTTTCTATGTGGTAATAGTAGGTTTTTGAAGTGGCTGAAAAGCGGGCGTGGAAATCGTGTTCCACTTCATCCATCGATAGGATGCGGATTGCTGAAGGGAGCAGGGCGTTTGCCCCTCTCAATAGTTCCGGCAATGGAACCTGCGACTCTGTCTGAAAGCTGGCAACCATTCCCAGTGCATGAACGCCGGCATCGGTTCGGCCGGCGCCATGGAGAATCACTGAGTCATTCGTGATGGTTGCAAGTGCATTTTCAAGTTCCTCCTGAACAGTAGGAGCATTCAACTGTTTTTGCCAGCCACTGAACGTTGTGCCATCAAAGGCAATGGTCAGTTTGAAGTTGCGCATCAGGTAAAGGGAAATCAGGGAAAGAAGGGGGCACCTTCAAGTCCCATTGTTTCCTCAAGTCCGCATATCAGATTCATATTTTGCACTGCCTGACCTGCGGCACCTTTGACAATATTATCAATGGTGGACACTACTATGATTCTGTTGGTGCGTTTATCAATGGCAAAACCAATATCGCAGAAATTTGAACCTCTCACATGCTGTGTTGTGGGGAAGGTACCAGCCGGCACAATGCGAACAAAAGGTTCATCCTTATACATTTCCAGATACAAATCCCGTAGTGCATCCTCTGTTACATCAGCACTTAGAGAGGCATAACTGGTGCTGAGAATTCCGCGAGATATTGGCAAAAGGTGCGGTGTGAAGGAGATGGTCACCTGCTTCCCGCTGACACCACTGAGTTCCTGCTCAATTTCCGGCAGATGCCTGTGGGTCCCACCAACTTTGTAAGCCTTGAAGCCGTCATGTACTTCGCAGAATAATGTCCCGACATTTGCGGATCGTCCGGCACCTGTTGTACCTGATTTTGAATCAACAACAATGGTGGCTGGATCAATCAATCCTTTCTGCAGCAATGGGGCTAAACCAAGTACAATAGAAGTAGGATAACATCCCGGGTTTGCAACAAGTCGCGCCTTTTTGATCTGCTCACGGTAAAGTTCCGGCAGACCATAGGCGGCTTCAGCTATAAATTCAGGAGAAGAATGTTCCTGATACCATTCTTCATAGACCGCCACATCCCGGAGGCGAAAGTCCGCGGAAAGATCAACGACTTTTTTACCGACCCTAAGAAGCTGAGGAACAAGGTCCATTGCTGTTTTATGAGGAACAGCTGCAAAAAACAGATCTGCCTGTTCGCAGAGTTCTTCAATGGTCAGGTTTTCACAAATGAGATCTGTTTTACCAAGGAGGTTGGGAAACACATCTGAGAGCGGTTTCCCTGCATATTGGCGTGATGTGGCTACGGTTAGCTCAAACTCAGGGTGGTTACAGAGAATCCGGGCTAGCTCAACTCCGGTGTAGCCGGAGGCTCCGATAATGGCAACACGTAACATGATTTAATCCTCTTACTTATGATGGCGTTAAAAAAAGAATAAAAAAAAAGGGAATAACAGATAATTCTGTTATTCCCTCCGTAACACAGCAAATTCTTTGAAACTTTCTGATAAAATCCCCGATCAGGCAGAAGGTAACCAGAATAATCGTAAATGGATTAACGTTTCGAGAATTGAAATTTGGCGCGAGCGCCCTTCTGACCGTATTTTTTACGCTCTTTCATACGTGGGTCCCGGGTAAGAAGACCCGATTTTTTCAGGGTCAATCTATGTTCCTGGTTAACCTCAAGGAGGGCGCGAGATATTCCATGGGTAAGAGCATCTACCTGAGCAGATTTTCCGCCACCAAGCAGTGTCGCCATTACATCATAGCTTTCAAAAGTGTCAGTTACTTTAAAAGGCTTATCAATTTTGTGGATTTTGAAGGTTCCGCCAAAATAATCTTCCGGGGTCATCTTGTTGACCAGCATTTTGCCTGTTCCCGGGGTAAGCCATACTTTTGCAATAGCACTTTTTCTTTTACCGGTGGCGTAAAAACGATCTTGGGCCATGATTGAATATCTCCGTTATTTCTTAAATTCTTTTTAAATATCTAAATCGGCAGGCATCTGTGCTGCGTGGGGATGATCAGAACCAGTATACAGTTTTAATTTCTTTAGTTGCTGGCGTCCCAGTTTGTTTTTTGGAAGCATTCCTTTGACTGCATTAAACAGCAGGTCAGTGGGATGTTTTACAACTAGTTCTTTGGCAGTGGCTTCTTTTATTCCGCCAATGTAACCGGTGTGATGGTAGTATTTCTTCTGATCCCATTTTCTGCCGGTGAGGCGAATCTTGTCGGCATTGGTCACAACTACAAAATCCCCGTTATCGATAAAAGTGGAAAAAGTTGGTTTATGCTTTCCACGCAGACGAGTAGCGATTTCTGCCGCAAGGCGGCCAAGAACCTTACCTTCGGCATTTACATGGTGCCATTTTCTTTCGATCTCATTGACCGGAGTAAGATAGGTTTTCATGTTCTTTTTTATGTCCTCTAGGGATGATGCAAATCTTAATAAAAAAAGGTTCGAACAATGTCGAACCTCTTGATCTTTTAAATGGAGCGGGAAACGAGATTCGAACTCGCGACTTCAACCTTGGCAAGGTTACACTCTACCACTGAGTTATTCCCGCTCATGTATTGAGCAAAACGGCATACAAAATACTCATGAATGATGTCCGTTGTCAATAGAAAAATCAAACTAATCTAACAGTAATTGCAAAAAGAGTCTAGTTAGAAAGTAAAAAAGAGATGGTCTTGATGGTGGAATCTGTGTTATGAGCTTATATTATTCCATAAATTTGTATGTTTCAGAAGATATAGAGGTTGCCTATGACAGAGAATAAAAAGAGACAGGGCTCGATACAGCGTAAGACAAAAGAGACTGAGATTAGTTTGAGTCTTGATATTGATGGCTGCGGATCAGCTGATATTGATACCGGTGTACCTTTTATGGATCACATGTTAACGCTTTTTGGTGTCCATGGGTTTTTTGATTTGACGATCAAAGCCACTGGAGACACTGAGGTTGATGATCATCATACTGTTGAAGATATCGGCATCTGTCTTGGGCAGGCTTTTGCAGAGGCTCTTGGTGATAAAGGTGGAATTGCCCGTTATGGGATGTCATATCTTCCTATGGATGAAACTCTAGTTCGAACTGTTGTGGATATTTCAAATCGTCCTTATACTCATTATGAGGCAGCGGTTCCTGATCAGAAACTCGGCACTTTCGATACAGCCCTTGCTGTTGAATTCGTACGGGCTTTTGCTCAGCATGCCGGAGTCACACTCCACATAGATTTAATTCACGGTGGCAATAGTCATCATATTATTGAAGCCGTTTTTAAAAGCCTGGCACGAGCCATGTGTCAGGCCACTGAAAAGCATGATACTCTCACTGGAACTTTATCTTCCAAGGGTGTACTGTAGGCGATTAAGGAACACCGAATGATGAGCGGTCAGTGTTTAACATTGATAAACTCGTAAAGCGTTAAAATCTAAGATGGAGAGTTTTGCGAATCCATCAACATTGAATAATATTAACCTGATGAGGTTTCCAGTGAAAAGACTTCTTATTGTACTGTGTCTCTTTTCTTTTACTTTAAACGGTTGTTCTGCATTCTATGGCGATGAGAAAGCGAAGGAGCTTGGGCCACTGCCTGAACTCAGCTGTGTGGCTGTTCTCCCTGTGATAGTACCCGTTGCAAGCAATGAATCATTGTCACCGATGCAAAAAAAGAATCTGCAGAAGGGAGCTCTCTATCTTGATTCTGTTCTTGTTGATGAATTGAAAAACACAGAGCAGTTTCAAATACTCACTGAAAATCAGCTTGATGCAATTCTAGCCGACCCCTGGGGGGGCAGATTGGAGCAGGTGCGTGCAATAGGGCAGGCAACCCGCTGCGGAGCTGTACTGGAAACCGATCTTACCAAGTACCGTCAACGCATTGGAAGTAACATGTCCATCGAAACTTCTGCAGCGGTTGCTTTTTCAATGGAGCTTATTGATGTAAAAACCGGAATGGTTTTCTGGACGACTTCTTTTGATGAAAGCCAGAAAGCATTGTTTGATGATATTTTTTCTTTTAACACTGCAGAAAGACGCGGCTTCAAATGGCTTAACGTTGAAGAACTCAGCCGTGAAGGTGTGAAGAGCCGTTTGGAAGAGTTTCCATATTTTCAAAAAGAAGTTGAGTAAACTGACCGAGTAATATATGGAACAGCTCTTAACTGAGTTGTTGTATGTTTTGGGCCCCACTCTTTGCAACAAGCATGGAATGGGGTCTTTTTTTTATAAGAAATAATAAAAACCCACATGCTGCCATCACAAGTGAACAAGCGCATAGGCCAGGCCATGCATGACTATTCCATGCTCAGCAACGGAGATCATGTTCTGGTTGCGGTTTCCGGTGGGATAGACAGTCTTGTACTGATCTGGCTTCTCCATTTCTGGCAGCATAAGGCTCCCATTTCATATGACCTGCACGCTGTTCATATTGATATGGGAATATGGAATAGCGAGATGACTGAGCCCAACCCTGTGGAAGCGCTTGAAATACAGATGCAGAAAATCGGCCTGCCACTCACCGTTGAGAAAAGTCTGTCCCTTACCGAGGATATCCGGACCTGCCACAGTTGTTCAAAATTGCGTCGTAAACAACTTTTTGATCTTGCCAGTCAGTTAAAATGTAATAAGATTGCCTTTGGTCACCACAAGGATGATCTGCTTGAAACCCTGTTCCTTAACATGTTTTTCAGTGGCAATATTTCCACAATGGTCCCGAAACAGGAACTTTTTGGCGGCAGTCTCTGTCTGATCCGTCCGCTTGCTTATCTTGAAAAAATAGAAGTCGAAAATATGGCACAGAATGCCGGACTTACGGCAGTAAGCAATCTTTGTCCGCTTGCCGGTGATACCAGAAGAGAGCAGGTACAGAAGATGCTGCAGAATATCTATGACCAGATACCGGGTGCAAAGGCTTCACTCTTTGCCTCCATGAAAAATGTACGTAAAGGATATATGCTGTGAAAACCGCTCCTGAATGCATGGCCTGTTATCTGCGTCAGACTCTGCAGGTTGCCCGTATCAGATCAACTGACGTCCAGGTACACCTTACAGCTCTTCGCCGTGTGGCAGAACTGATCACTGCAATGGATATGGAGCATACTCCTCCTGAAAACTCTGTTTCTGTGTATCAGACCATTGCTGAAATTACCGGCTGTGCTGATCCGTATCTTGAGATCAAGCAACAGTCCAATGAACAGGCACTGGCCATATTGCCGGATTTTAAAAAGGAGCTTTCAGCCGGTAATGATCCTCTGCGTGCCGCGTTACGGCTGGCAATCGGCGGCAATATTATAGATTATGGTGCCATGCACAGCTTTGATGTGAATGCGGCGCTGGCGCGCTGTTTGAAAGCTCCACTTGTTATTGATCACAGCCGGGAACTGCTGGAACAGGCCCGAAATCTTGGCAAAGGAGCCAAAGTACTTTATCTGGCTGATAACTGCGGTGAGATCGTGTATGATTCCTTGGTTATTGAGGTGCTGGCCACCATGGGGCTGGATGTGACCGTGGTCGTGAAAAGCGGGCCTATTATCAATGATGCATTGCGGGCAGATGCACATTTTTGCGGAATCGATAAGTTCGCCACTATCCTTGAAAACGGTACAAGTTGCCCTGGAACACCGCTTGACAGTTGCTCCGCTGAACTGCTTCAGGCATTTGAGGATGCCGACCTGATTATTTCAAAAGGCCAGGGTAATTTTGAAACACTGTCTGAGGCAGAAGCTGAAATATTTTTTCTGCTCACGGTGAAATGTTCGGTGGTTGGTGCTCATCTTGCTGAAATCAGTGGAGCAAAAGGACGGGATCTCCCAGGAAACGGCGAATTGGTTTTGTTTTATTATGATCCTGAATCCGTGACGGCTATGTGATTTTTTTGCTCACGGATTTACGATAGTGGGAAAAAGATAAATTTATAAACAGTTAAATTTTTAGTAACTATTCAGCGAATAAATTGAATTTACTCGCATTTTTTCCTTGACAGGGTTTCAGGTGATTTTTCGCAAAACTGACACGGTCTGCGCTGGG